>JASLXN010000266.1 GCA_030740315.1 Dehalococcoidia bacterium
CCATCGGCTTCTTGAGATAGCCACGAGCCTCAACATCATGCTAATTTGTGCTTCTTGAGGCGATTATGCCCTATGGATTTGGTTTTTCACAGCGTGCCGGGGGGCCAGCCATGGCTACTACTCCACCCTCTTCTCCCTACCAACTTTGGTGTAAAGCTCGGCTGGGGTCGCCGCCGGGTCTTTGAAAAGATATATTTTACACGGCTCCTTGCCCACATCGTCTGAGGGTTCCTCATAAAAAAGCGGAGCGCCGCTGGCCTCAATCCCCAACATAGAAATGACAGGACCATGGGCACAATAGACCGGAAAGCAGCTTTGCCCACAGGTCATCGGCTGCGCCTTCTCTACATTATAAAAGCCATGTGGTGGCTGAAATTTCCCATCCAGAACCATCCTCCCCCCGCTGCCACAGGGTTCCATGATGAAAGTGAGTTTCACATCGTCTTCCACTATCTTAATGGGCATCATGTGTCCCCTCAGCATCTTGGAGAGCATCACCGCCCTCTGCCGGGTACCCGCATGGGCAAACGCATCGCTCAGGGGGCCGAGCCAGGAGTTACAGCTATCCTTCAGCGCCCAGTACACCGCTTCGTCGCCCTGGTTGTTTCCCACGAAGGACAACAGTGCGGTTATCCAGCTTATCAAGCCATCATGCATGGCGAGGCACTCCCGGTGCATCCGCTGAGCCAAGTCTTTAGCCAGGTCCAGGTCTCCCGCGTTTATGGCCTCGGTGATGACATCCACATTGCGCCGCCCCATGTTGCTAAGCTCTTCATCGGTAAATATCCGCTCGCCAGTCATCTCATCCTCCGGTCATGACTATTGTCCGCCCGCAACCGCTTTCGAAAGCGGCCTTGACTTGCCCTATCCCGATTATCCGACCATGTTTGCATACCACCATCAGGGTTCAAAAAGTCATCTCCTTAAGCTCGGGGGAAAGCAGCAAGGGGGGTTCTGTTAGCTCCTTTACTTGCTGCACGCTGACACCCGGCGCTGTTTCTCTCAGCAGCAAGCCTCCAGAGTTAATATCTATACACGCCAAATTCGTAATGATGGTGTTCACCACTCGCCGGCCAGTCAAGGGATAGGTGCACTCTTTCACTATCTTGGGCTCACCCTGCGGCCCGGTATGCTCCATTACGACAATAACCCTCTTGGCCCCCAGAGCAAGCTCCATAGCGCCCCCAATCCCACCCACCTTCTTCCCCGGAAGCTGCCAGTTGGCGAGGTCGCCGCTCTCCGATACTTGGTAGGCCCCCAACACGGTAGCATCCAGATGCCCTCCTCTTATCATGCCAAAGGAGGTGGCAAAATCAGAGAAGGCGGCGCCGGGAACCAGGGTTACCGGTTGGCCTGAGGCATTAACCAGGTCAATATCCCACATCTCTTCGTCAGCCACTATAGGGCCGTAGCCGAAGGTTCCTTGCTCAGAGTGTAGCACCACCTCACGCCCGTCTGGAATGAAATTGCACACCTGAGTAGGCAGTCCAAAACCTAGATTGACTACCATGCCATCCTCAAGTTCCTGGGCCGCTCTCATAGCTATCAGCTCCCGGCTCAAGCCCAGATTCGCCCTCTCCACTTTGGCCGAAGGCACTTCCTTGTCCGTGGCCTCCTGGTGCAACCACATCGTAACCTTAGGCGCCTGAACTACCCCCTGCACAAAGACCCCCGGAATATCAACTCGGTTGGGTCCCAGCCCTCCGAGCTCCACTACCTCTT
>JASLXN010000267.1 GCA_030740315.1 Dehalococcoidia bacterium
TAGCGGGCATCGATGCCGCCGAAGACAGTCCCAGGCAGCCCTCCCTTGGCAATCCCACCGGGAGACCGGGTAGGGGAGTCTATCATAATCATTTCCGCACCCAAATCGGAGAGGATGGTGGCGCAGTTAGCCCCGGCCAGTGTACGGCTGAAATCCACCCCTCGCACCCCAGCCAGCGGTCCTTCCTTACCAGAACGCACCATAACGCAACCTCCTACACTGAATAGACCCCCTAACACTAGGGTGTCTGCTTCACATTTTAGAGCAGCAATGGAGCGTTTTCAAAGGTGGCCCGCTTATAGCAATAACAGGACGGTATACGACCCATCTGTAGCCTCCCACTCGAGGCAATTTGCTCCGGGGGGTTTGCCATTATTTACTTAGAAAGAACTCCATCCGGTTCGCCCTCGGGACTCTCCGAAAGAGTCTAATCCGAATGGAGTATTGGACTCTCTGAAGAAGTCCAGAGTCATTCGTACAGGGTAGCGGTGAGAGTATGGTGCTAAATAGCGCCTTCGTCCTTTAGCTGAGTTATGTCTTCCCAGGTGAGGCCGGCCACATCCAGCAGCACCTCTTCGGTGTGCTGGCCCAGCTCGGGTGCAGGAGACTGTATGCGGGCCGGGGTGCGGCTGAAGCGGATGGGGCAAGCCACCAAGGGCACATCCCCGCCGTATGCCCCAGCTGGTGTAATGTAACCGTTGGCCAGCACCTGCGGGTCCTGGGTCACCTCCAAAGTTGTCTGTGCGGCCGCCCAAGGAACGGCGTTATCATTAAGGCGCAACGCCCACTCCTCCAGTGGCCTAGCGGCGAAGGTCTCATCCAGCAGGGCCACTAGGGCCTGGTTGTGGGTCACCCGCCCCTGGTGAGAAGCGTAACGGATATCCTCCCTTAGCTCTGCCTTATCCAGTGCCTTGCAAAAACGTTCCCAGAAAGGGTCGGTCTGCAGCATGGTTAGCACCAACCAGCGACCATCCTGGGTCTGGTAACAGTTCCAGAGGGGGTTGCCCGGAGCGTTGCGGGACACCGGGTTTACAGCATAACCGCTGCCTATGGAGGCCTGAATATCGTAACCGTTGGTCCACACTCCGGTGCCCAGCAAGGAAAGGCTAACCTTCTGTCCTACACCGTCCCTCTCCCGTGCAAGCAGGGAAAGGGCTACTCCACCGGCCAAGTAGAGCCCAGCTATTCTATCACCCAGGCCAGGGCGGCCGCGGGAGGGGGTTTCCCCTGGTTCCCCCATCACCGCCATGAGGCCGGACCTTGCCCAGAAGGCGGCTCCACCGTGGGCACCTCTTTCCCCGTCCACGCCCTCTTCACCGAAGGCGCTGAACTGCACATATATCAGCCTTGGGTTCAGAGGGGAGAGGGAAGGCTCGTCTATCTTTAGTTTCCTTAGGTTTCCTGCCAGCAAGCTGGTGACAAAAACATCTGCCTTCTCCACTAGCTTACAGAGCACCTTTCGGGCGCCCTCCTGACGCAAGTCTAGAGTGACGCTTTTCTTGCTGCGGCCATCCATCTCCCAGTAGTAGTTCCTGCTGCCGGTCATGGACACTACACCGCTGGAGATGATTCCTCGCATGGGGTCGCCCCTTACCGGTTCCTCAATTTTAATGACCTCCGCTCCCCAGTCACCAAGCACCGCACAAGCGCACTGGGCGGCCCCCCAGCGGGTAAAGTCTATAACCCTGATTCCTTCA
>JASLXN010000268.1:0-1452 GCA_030740315.1 Dehalococcoidia bacterium
CACAGCCCTATATTGTGGGCCTTATGTCCTCCTATCTGAGCTTGAAGGGAGAAGAAAAAGTGCTGGAGGTGGGCACCGGTACCGGCTACCAGGCGGCGGTGCTATCGCTGCTGTGTCGCTGCGTGGTCAGCGTGGAGCGACTGGAAGCCCTGGCTCTGGATGCCGGGAAAAGGCTGACCGAGCTGGGGTACTCGAATGTGGAAGTGCAGGTAGCCGGTAAGTCCCTGGGATGGCCGCCGCAGGCCCCCTACGATGCTATACTGGTGGCCGCCGCTGCCCCTCACCTCCCCCATGAGCTGGTACACCAGCTTGCCCCGGGCGGGCGGATGGTGGTGCCGGTAGGCTCACGGGACGAGCAGGAGTTGCTGCGGGTTATAAAAAGGGAGACCGGTACCGCGGCTGTAGAGACCCTGGGTGTCTGCCGGTTCGTGCCACTGGTGGGCGATGGGGCTTGGAGGGAAGAAGATGGCCTTTGAGACAGTCATCGGCTTGGAAGTGCACTCGCAGCTACTAACCCGTAGCAAAATGTATTGCTCTTGCGCCGCCGATTATGCCTCAACGCGACCCAACAGCCGAGTATGTCCGGTCTGCTTGGGTATGCCGGGTGTGCTGCCGGTTATAAACCGGAAGGCGGTGGAATTCACCATAATGACCGGCATGGCCCTTAATTGCGCCATTGCAGAACACACCAAGTTTGACAGAAAGAACTACTCGTACCCTGACTTGGTAAAGGGTTACCAAATTTCCCAGTACGATGCGCCTATAGCAAACAACGGCTGGCTAGATGTGGATGTGAACGGCACCAGCCACCGGGTAGGCATCCACCGCGTGCATCTGGAGGAGGACACCGCAAAGCTCCTGCACCGCCACGGTATGGTTGAGAGCTACAGCCTGGTGGATATGAACCGCTCAGGGGTGCCCCTGATGGAAATCGTCTCCCAGCCGGACATGTGCTCACCGGAGGAGGCCCGTCAATACTTAATCAAGCTCCGCACCATACTACAGTACCTGGGGGTGTCCACCGGTAACATGGAGGAGGGCAGCTTCCGCTGCGATGCTAACATCAGCCTGCGCCCTCCTGGCGCTCCCCTGCCCCCGGCTAAGGTGGAGATCAAGAATATGAACAGCTTCCGGGCTGTCTTCCGGGCCATGACCTACGAGGAGGAGCGGTTGGGCAAGCTTATGACGGAAGGTGGCAGGCTTGTTCAGGAGACACGGGGCTGGGTGGATGAGCGCGGAGAGACGGTGCTACAGCGTACCAAGGAGGAGGCCCACGACTACCGCTATTTCCCAGAGCCAGACCTGCCCCCGTTGGAAATCTCCGCTTCATATGTGGAGAACCTACGGTCACGCCTGCCTGAGCTGCCCGACTCCCGCCGCCAGCGCTACATAAATGAACTGGGCCTTTCCGATTACGATGCTGGACTCGTTACCCAGTCCCGCCCGCTGGCA
>JASLXN010000268.1:1462-1696 GCA_030740315.1 Dehalococcoidia bacterium
CAGATTTCTTTGAGCAGGCAATCGCGGAAAACTCGCCCCTGGCGGTGCCGGAGCGGGCCAAGAAGGTAGCCAACTGGCTGCTGGGGGACTTCACCCGCCTGCTCAATGCCACCGGAACGGAAATAGCGGAACTTCCGGTGACACCGGCCCACCTCATGGAGCTGGTCAAACTGGTGGAGGCGGGACGCCTCTCTGGCCCCGCTGCCAAGCAGGTGATGGAAGAGATGTTCATCA
>JASLXN010000269.1 GCA_030740315.1 Dehalococcoidia bacterium
GGCTCCCCAGATGTCCAGCCTGGTTCAAGGCTTCAAACGCCATTCCCCCAGTCAGGGCACCATCTCCGATAATGGCTATAGTATGGTAGTCTTCCTTGGCTAGGTCACGGGCTATGGCCATGCCCAGAGCAGCGGAGATGGAGGTGCTTGCATGGCCGCTGATAAATGAATCATGCGGACTTTCGGCAGGGTCGCAGAACCCGGAAAGGCCCCCCGTCTGCCGCAAGGTGCCAAACCGGTCACATCTGCCGGTGACGAGTTTATGCACATAACTCTGGTGGCCGACATCCCAGATAAGACGATCCCTTGGGCTATCAAATACTCGGTGCAGGGCCAGCGTTAGCTCGACAACTCCCAGGTTGGAGGCCAGGTGTCCTCCGGTGGTGGTAACGGAAGCAAGCAGTTCCTCCCTTATTTCTTGGGCCAACTGCGTGAGTTCTGTGTAAGAGAGGGACCGCAGGTCCTTCGGGCTATGGATACGGTCCAAGTTCCTTGTCATCGTGCTGCTGAGGCGATAATAGCGCTTGTAGCTATCTATGTCAAGCTGAGACGGTAAAAGCCGGGTAATGGCTGGGGCAGAGAAAGGCAGTGGTGTCTGGGAAGGCATTGAAAGAGGGGGGACTGTCTGCTATAATTTTTAGCCGATGTTTAAAAAGATAGACTTTCATATTCACACCCCCGCCTCTAGTTGTTACTTGGACAACATTGATACCAGTCATGGCCCCACTTATGCCAGGGATATCGTGGCCGCGGCCCGGGCCATGGGATTGGGAGCTATTGCCATTACCGACCACAACACCGCCGAGGGTATTGAGGCTATGCGCAAGGCGGCGGTGGAGGTGGGAATAGTGGTCTTCCCCGGCATGGAGATATCGGCAAGGGGGGGGCATGTGCTGGCTGTTTTTGACCCGTCTGCTCCTATTGATACGCTGCGACATTTGGTGAGTGACCTGAGGCTCCGCAAGCACCAGATGGGGCAGGGGTTTGAGGAAGCACCTATGACTATCGATGAGGTCTTTGAGGTAATAGCCAGGGGGGGCGGCATGGCCATAGCTGCCCATGTGGACCGCCGGCCCCGGGGGTTTGCGGTCTCCGAAGAGCTTAGACGGGAAGAGAAACAGCGCATTTACTCCTCCCCTCACCTATCCGCCATAGAGATTACCGTGCCTTTTGATAAGGTCAACTGGAACAAGGGCCTGATGCCCGGCTATTCGGTGGGGAAAGCCTGCATACAGGGGTCTGATGCCCATGCCTCGGAAGAAATGGGACGCCGGCCCGTGTATATGGACTTGGACCAACTGGATCTGGCTGGTCTAAAAATGGCTTTTGAACACCCGGAGTCACGCATACGCTTTCCCAGTGAGGTGATGGCTACCACCTAAGCCTCATCGCCAGAGTAAACACTGGCCTTCGTTGTCGGGTTAGGAGGGTCGGTTATGTCAACTGCCTTGCTGCTTCTGGTGCCTTCCGCCTATTTTTTTGGAGGCATTCCACAGGTCTATCTCTTGGGAAGGGCGGTCGGACGGGATGTAAGAATAGAGGGTGACCTTCATCAGGCACTTTGGGGGGCCAGCCATCCACTGGGGGTGGTGGGCATTGTGAGCGATATGGCAAAAGGCCCCATCCCTGTAATTGCTGCCCGGCTCCTGGGTGCAGAGCTGTGGTTGGTAGGAGCAGTGGGAATA
>JASLXN010000026.1 GCA_030740315.1 Dehalococcoidia bacterium
GGTTTCTGGGGCTGCTGACCAGCTTGGATGTGGAGACCGATGCCTCTACGGTGGGGGACTATGACCCGTGCCGGACTTGCTCCCACCCCTGCGTGGACGCCTGCCCGGGGAACGCCTTCACCGAGGACGGCAAGACCATCTCCCACCGCTGCGTGCGCAACAGCCAGGGCCATGACCCCGGGCACCTGATGCGGTTCCTGGTGGAGCTTATTGACCAAACGGGGAAAGAGGAGCGCAAGGCCATGCTACGGAGCGCCGGCTTTATCAATAAGCTCCAGAACCTGCACGGCTACCTGAACTACGGGTGCACCCACTGCACTCGCGCCTGCCCACCTCTGGGCACGGGTGGCTCAGCGGTGTGATACCGCCGCCCCCCTCTTTGCGCCCAAACTTCGCCCCGCGGCTGGTTGGCCCGATTTGATTGTTTGATTGGCGGAAGAGGGCTCGAACCCCCCAGTTCCAGTTTCTGTTTACAAAAGTTACCCAACATTCTAGGATTCATCACCGTGGAAACGTGGGTACAGATTCTCGCAACATTCGCAGGCGGAACGTCAGTCGCAATTATTAGCAATTTGTTATTCCTTTGTTCCTTGATTATCAAAAATACCAAAACTAAAGCTCAAACTGGAGGACGGCAGAGTTCTTTCAGAGAAGTGGGGAATAATATTTCATCGCCTATTGGTGGTTAACGAAGGGAAAACGGTAGCCCGTGGGTGTGTACCTGTGATCAAAATGAAGGATCCGACAAAAGAGAATGTTTCAGAAGGGGCGAAGAGTTACATGCCAATTTTGAAGCCAGATGATTATAGCTATGACCGTTTGCGGACTTACTAACATCTTGAAAGACTCGCAAATACTCGGATTCTGTGCCCACCAATACAATGATATCTAAGTCCTCGGTAAATATGGGCTCCATGTATGCGGTGGATGCAATCGCACCAATGATGGCATAGCCCCTTAAAACCTTCCTGCGTTTGAATCCATTGAGCAAACGTACTGCATCCCCGAATGCCATTCCATATCTATTATTCAATTTGCTGCTACTGCGGTTAGGCGACCTTCCAGACCGACGCCGCACAGCCGAGTGCCAACGCCTGTGCCTGCTACGATAACCCTCACCAGACAATTAGCGCGGGTATCCCTTCAAGCTAATGAATACTTCCCGGCTCAGACCCGGTGGTAGGGGAAGACCAAGGACTGGAGCCGCTCCACCTGATGGCGAGCGAAACGCCGGGCCTCTTCAATTTGGCTGTGGGATGCGTCCGGCCCCTCTGTATCCCACAGGCGGCTAAGGCCATAGCTCTCCCGGAAGCTGGTGGGAATCCGGTCCGGCAGATTCAGCTCAGCCATCACTCCATAGGCGGCGGCCCACGCCCGTGCCACCACCCCCGGCTCGTAGCCCCCACCCCCCAGGGCCAACCAGCGGACCGCCAGACCCTTGAGCTCCTCCACCAGCCTGCAATATCCCTGGATGGTGAGGCACAAGTGCGTCAAGGGGTCCTGGTAGTGGGTGTCACAGCCGAGCTGAGTTACCAGCACATCTGGTGCGAAGGCCCTAACCAGGGGAGGCACCACCTGATGAAATGCCTCCAGATAAACCCCGTCATCGGTGCCAGGGTAGAAGGGAAGATTAACGGAATACCCCCTCCCCACCCCCAAGCCTGTCTCCTCTACGCTCCCGGTGCCCGGGAACAAGAAGTCCCCCCACTCGTGGCAGGATATGGTGAGCACTTGGTCAGTGTGGTAGAAAGCCTCTTGGACGCCGTCACCGTGGTGAGCATCTATGTCCACATAGGCCACCCGCATTCCCCGGGACAGGAAAGAGTTAATGGCGACCACGACATCGTTGAAGATACAGAAGCCGGAGGCGCAGTCCGCTGCCGCGTGGTGGTGGCCCCCGGCAGGGTTGAAGACCACCTCACAGGTGCCCTTCACCAGGTGCATGGCGGCAACTAAGGAACCCCCAACCGGCAGTAAGGAGGTCTCGTACATTCCGGGGTAGTGGGGGTTGTCCCCATCTGCGCTCAGATTAAAGCAGGCGGGGTCCACCCCTTCCTTTCCTTGGCTCAGGCTCTGCACCGCCTTCACGTACTCTGGGGTGTGGAAGGCCAGAAGTTCCCGAATACGGGCGCGGCGGGGGACGAGGAGCTGGGAATGAGAGAAGGCCCCGTAGGCCTCCAGCAGCTCATACACATATTGCAGACGGGTTGGGAGCAAGACATGGTCAGGGAATCCCGCCGAGGCCAGCCGGGGGGTATAGACGAAGGCCGCCTTCATACCACCTCCAACTCCTGCAGTCGGCTGCGCATGGCGTCCCAGTGGGTACCCTTCCAGTATATGCGCCCGCAGGACGGGCACCGACTGAACTCCCACTGTGTGCTGAGCACATAGGGGGGCACCAACCCCACCACCTCCTCCTTGCTGCGCCCCTCCAGGAGATGGTTGCACTCTAAGCACAGGGAGAACGAGCGGTGAGTTGGGTTAAGGGAGAAGTTAGTCACGACCTGGCTCAGCTGCTTCCAGACGCTGTCCGAGCGCAGGAGGAGCACCTGCAGCCGGCCGGTGGTGGCCACCCTGCGCCGGACCACCCCGCTATCCCTGGTTAGCACTATCCTCCCCTCTTTCAAAGCAGTCCGTACTATACTGCTATCGTCGCTCTCGGTGAAGAGGGCGGCATCGTAACCCATTGCTCAGAGCCAGCGGGCCAGCCGCCCGACGTTGATATCCACCATGAACCGGGGCCCTACCGCCTAAATCTCCAGCCTTATCCCTTCCGTACCTATGGTTATGTCGGTGCCCACTTCGCGGGATACGGCCTCCACCTCCTGGGTGGTCTCCTCCCGGGCCACGGGGCTGATATGCACCACCACCGGCAATAGCGGGAATATCACATCCACCGCTGGCGGCGGAAATAAACAAGCATTCCCCCGCTTATCAGGAGCATGAGCAGAAGAAGCATGCTGAAGGTGAACGGGCCACCGCCGGCGGGCAGAGGCACGTTCATGCCATATATGCCGGAAACGATAGAAAAAGGTACCATCACCGTGATGGCGATGGTGAGTAAAGCCATAACTCTCTGGATACTGTCTTGTGTGAGTAAATAGTCCGTATCCTTGTAAATCTCTATGGTGTCTTTGCATTCCTCTAGAGTGCTCCACGCCCGGTTCACATGGTCTAGTACATCGCCGAAGTATACCGAGAGGTCCTCCTGGGTAAACGCCTGAACCCTGGTCTCCAGCAGGGACACCACTCCCCTCAGGCCCCAAATAATGCGCCTTTGGGCGGCTATGTCCCGACGCAGCAGTGCTACATCCAGAACTGCGTCCACCTTCTGGTCAAACACCTTATCCTCCAGGTCCTCCAGGTTGCCCATTACCTTGTTGAGGATGGGAAAGGTATAGTCCACCAGGATATCCATTATGCGGTAAAGCAGGTAGCCCGAGTCCCGTGAAAGGTAGTCCTGCCGCGATTCTTCGTTTTGCCGGCAGGCATTGAAGGTATTCACCAGTGGTTTGAGGTCTCCCTGGTGTACGGTGACCAGGTAGTTTCGGCCCAAAAAAATAGAGACCTGGCTGGACTGGGTGACTTTGGCCCGCTTGTTGAACACCGGAAAGTGAAGTAGGATAAACAGATAGTCCTGGTACTCATCAATCTTGGGAAGCTGTCTGCGGGAGAGACAGTCCTCCAAGTCCAAAGGATGAAATGGGTATGTCTGTGCCAGGTAGCCAAGCTGCTTGGAGGTGGTCTTCTCAAAGTTAATCCAGGTGACCCCTTCGCCGCTGGCCGATATAAGTTGGGCTTCTCCCGCCCCTATGCGTGAACTCATACCCGCCCCCTAGGTTCCTATTTTAACACATTGCCTATACTATTCCTAAAGCTATTGTAGAGGCTTGGCAATTACGCTCTCGGCAACTCTGAGGGTAGGGGGTTAGGAAAGGGCTGTGCCTCCATGTATAATGGCAGATGCAATGAACAGGAAGAGCGTGTCCCTAACCGCTGCCCGTGTGCTCTTTATGCTAACCCTGCCCGTGCTCCTGTTCACCTTTAACATGGATATGGTGGCACACTCCGATACGGTATACCTCTACGGACTGGACCGCTACGGGGCGGCGGGGAGGCTGGGAGTAGATTCGGAGGAAGTGGCCCGAGCCGGGCGGGAGCTTATAGACTACTGGACATTACCCCAGGAGCAGGTGGACATCATTATAGCCCGGCGCGGTGAGACCATACAACTCTTCAACCAGAAAGAGGTGGATCACCTGATAGATGTAAAAAACCTCATCTCCTTTAACCGGCGCATGATGTTCGTACTCCTTGGATATGCCGTAGCTTTCGGGGTGGTGGTAGTTATTCTCCGGCGGAGGCGTTTCGCGGCATACATGCTGAACACACTGAAATGGGGGGGGCTGCTAACCGTGGGCCTGCTGGTGCTGCTGGCGGGGGTGGCGGTGGTGAACTTTCAGAGCCTGTTCCTCCTGTTCCACTTGGTGAGCTTCTCCAACATGGGGTGGGTCCTAAACCCGGCCACGGACAGGCTCATCCAGATGTTCCCGCAGCCGTTCTTCCGGGACGCCACAATGCTGGTGGTGGGAGCCACTGCGTTGGAGGGAGTGCTGCTGGTATGGACTGGGTGGTGGGGCAGAAGAAGACTTTCCGCAACAGACGCGGACGCAGATTAGCTCAGTCGGCCCTACCCACAGGTACTGCAACTGGTGGCGGAGCAACTGCCGCACGAGGGTACGCCGCCGCCGATGGGCGCCGAATAGCCGTCAGTCCCCTTGGAGATAGAGGCAAACATAGATACCAGCCTATTCCCTCCGGTGCCGCAACTGGGGCAGGGCGACTCAGCGTCTGACTGGCTGAAGGGGCGCATCTTCTCGAACTTGGTATCGCACTGGGGACACTTATACTCATAAATGGGCATGTTACACCTTCAATTCTAATGTACACAGAGTATCTACCTACGTCAAGGATAAAGGTGTATGATACCAACAGGCGGCTCACCCAGAAGCTATATGACCTGCAAAAAGAGAACCCTCCGAGGCTATCTGGGGCAGATATCTTGAAAGTGGTGCTGGCCAGCCAGCTCATGGACAAGGCGGAGCACAACAAACTGCTGGAGGAGTCCTCTGTCCGGCTGATGCTCATCGCCAGCGAGGTTGACGATGTGGAGTTTGTGGAGCTTATAGAGTCCCTGGGGGCCACCATCGTGGTGGACGATAACTGCGTGGGCACCCGCTATTTCATGGGCGAAGTTGGCAACTCCACCAAGCCGATAGCCGCCCTGGCCGAGCGCTATGCCCGGGGCAAGCCGGCTGTGTCCCATCAAGGACATATCCACCCGGGAACGCAGCCGGCCCCCCCATGTGGTCGGCCTGGCTACCGATTACGGCGTCCAGGGGGTTATCTTCGCCCGGAACAAGTTCTGTGACCCCCACGAGTACGATACCCCTGCCATCATAAAGGCCCTGGGGGAAAAGGATATTCCCTCCATCGTTCTGGAGTGCGATATCGTTAACCCCCTTGGCCAGTTCCGCACACGCGTGGAGGCTTTCCTGGAGATGATGCGAGTAGAGGCCCTATAGCATGCAGGAGGAGGCGCACCATGGTTGACCCCATCGCGACGGTAACTCAGACAAAACCAGAATGGAAGAAGCCCGGGGAATACGAGGTTAAGCCCCTGGAGACATGGGGCAAGATTAAAGAGGTTCGGCGAAAGCACGCCAAAAACATCTGGACTGCGAAGCAGGAGGGCAAGGTTACCATCCTGGGCCTGGTGGACATGGCAAGCCCGTTGCCAGCCGGGTTGGGGGATGTGGCGGTGTTTACCCTGGGGCCCAATTTTGGGCGCATTATGGATGACAATGCACTGGCTGCCCAGTGCTGCGAGGCGGCGGAGGCCAGGGGCTTCGGCCCAGATACCTGCGCCACTCTGCGCGCCCAGTTAGGCTCCATATACCTGGGTTTCCACAACCTCAGCCGCTCCGGGGAACGCATCCCTCTGGACTTTTGCCTGGAAATGCATGTGTGCATCGCCCAGAGCAAAATAGCCCGAGAGATGAGCGACCATTACGATATCCCTTACCACATGGTGGAAATCCCCGGCTGGACTGACCCTGCCTCCCAGGAGTATTTTGCGGGCCAGATGGATGATGCCATCCACTGGATGGAGGAAGTCACCGGCCGCACATACAACGATGAGCTGCTGATAGAGGCCACTCACATTGACTGGCGAAACCGGGTGCTGTGGGCGCGCATCCTAGAACTGACCCGCCATGTCCCCAGCCCCATTGACCTGAGGATGATTGGCTCTATGAATGTGATGTTGCAGGTGGGCAAGACCCGCAGCGCAGACCTGACTCCGGTGCTGGAGGAGCTTTTGGCCGAGTTGAAGGACCGGGTGGCCAACAACATAGCTGCACTGGGTGTGGAGAAGGTACGCCTTATCCACGAGGGACAGTGGCCCCAGTTCTCCTGCGGCTCCTGGGCACCCGGCGTTATCCTGCGGGTTGGGGTGCCCTACGGCGCTGTCTTTGTTGCCGGGCGCAACGCCTTTAACATCTATGCCGCCTGGGAGGTCCTTGAAAACGGGAGTTGGCGTGCGGCCAACAATCTGGAGGAGCAGGGTATCACCCTCAAGGATCGTGGCGATGCACTGCGTTCCATAGCCCGGCTGTATAGCGAGTACTGGCCCAATGCGGTGGAGATGCAGCTTGCCCCCCGGGTGAAGCACCTCATGGCCCTGGCCAAGGACTGGCACGCCGATGGGGTGGTCTTTAACCTGGACCGTAGCTGTCACGGCGTTACCCCCGGCATGCTGGAGTCCCGCCCTATTCTGCAGGAGATGGGCATACCTAGCATGGTATACGAGGCCAGCTACTGTGACCCCCGGGACTTTGACCGTCCCAAGGTGGAGGAGGGCTTCGAGTCGTTCCTAGAGGGCATGGGGCTTACCCGGGGGGCCGCCTGAGGGACTACTGCCGGGAGATGCTATAAACTACTCACTGCGCCTAGAGCAGTAGTCCCTCAGGTGAGTTACTGTAGCCTTGCCCACCCCTTTGCTATGTGCGGCAGGGTCCACGCCAAGGAGCTCCATCCAGGCACCCCCGATTGTCCCCAAGCCTGGCTCTACTACCCAGCAAAGAGCAAATCCCACCACGGTATTGTCTGTCTCGGCCACCCAGTTTGCTGCCAAGTTATCCCCGATATAGCTCTCCGCGGGATCGGCGTAGGTAAGCACCCTCTTGTTCTCCACCAGTGCCCGGTCGATGGCCAGCACGTCGGAGATATCGCCCTCTGTCATGTGGCGAATTGTAATATGTTGCTGAGCCATGCTTCTCAAAGGCTGCAATAGCGAGGACAAAGTCCCTGGTCTCTATCAGCCCTATGGCCCGTTCTCGATCCTGCCCCACCACGTTTCCTCCGTACGTTACGTTTTTCAACAGTTCTACAAGTTATCCAATATTCTCCTTCATTTTATAGTGGTCTTTTTGGTTTTTATTGCTGTCCTATTTCTGGCCGTCGGCGGTGGCCACAGCCATTATCTGGCGAGTATCCTTGGTCAACAATTCAATTAATTACGTTCCCCTTTCAGTACCCTGAGGTCCAATTATATATTCGCCTCCAATGGCTTTACCAACCTACTCTTCACCATCCCAATATATATGTCTTTCGTACTTTTCGTCTTCACGTTTCTTTAAGTTCATTAAAGTATCCCCCTTTATATGTTCATCCTATGAGTCTTCTACATCGCTCCGTTTCTTATCCTTGCTAGACACTTTATGCAAAGCATCTGATTCGGTTATGGCAGACTCCCAACCCTTTTTTATTTTTATCTCGTCATCAGCTTCTTCTTCAGCATCCTGCCGTTCGTTTCGAGAAGGAAGGGTTTTTCCATGAGTTACCATTATTCCTAGCTTATCAGCATAATCGCTACGATAAGTATTAATACACTTTTCGTCTTCACGTTTCTCTAAATCCATTAAAGTGTCCTCCTTTAAATTTTTTAGACATATTCCTGAGAAAGTTGTATTCGGATATTTGCTTGCTACCCTCCCCCTGTAATGTACTTAGCCGATACCGCTTCCCGCCGACGCTACGGCTCTGCGCATCAAGCTCCCCAGCCGCGCGGTCCACTTTGGGTATAATTCCATTGCTGCGGGGTGCTCAACACCCTTTCGCGTATCCAAGGTAACAGTTATAATATCAGTCCAGTAGCATCTGCCAAGAGGGGTGAAAGCACATGTCCTTAGCAGTACCGCCGGTAGAGAACATCCTGTCTGACCTTATCCGGCTGCGTACAGCTAACCCCCCAGGTGGGGAGACGGTACAGGCCCACTACCTGAAAGACCTCTTCTCCAGGTTCGGTGTGGCTGGGGAGATAGTGGAGCCGGAGCCGGGCCGGGGCAGTTTTATCGCCTCCATGGGCCAGGGGAACAGAAGCCTGCTCTTCCTCAGCCATTCCGATGTGGTGCCAGCCGCCGACGATTGGGACTTTGACCCCTTCGGCGGCGAAATCACCGGTGGATATGTGCGGGGCCGTGGTGCCATTGATTGCAAGAGCCTCACGGCCTGTCAGATTCATGCCGCTCTGCAGCTTGTTACTACCGGGCGGCTGGGCGGCAGGCTAATACTGGCCACCACCGCCGACGAGGAGATGGGCGGAATGTTGGGAGTTGACTATCTAGTTGCGCACCGGCCTGAGTTGCTGAAGGCTGATTTTGTGGTCAACGAGGGCGGTGCAGAACCCCTGGAGCTTGGAGGCCGTACCGCCTACTTCATACAGGTGGGCGAAAAGGGCACCGCTTGGAGCCGGCTGCGCTCACGGGGGGTCTCTTGTCACGGCTCGGTACCTCACCTGGGGGACAACGCCGTAGCCCGCATGGCGGCTGCGGTGGTGCGCATCGCGGACTACCAGCCTCAGACAACCCTCATCCCGGAGGTAACCACCCTTATCTCCTCCCTGGCCCGGCTACAGGGTGTGCCCGGGGAAGTAACCCCGGAGACCGTGGATGAGGTTGTGGAGGCTTTCTCTGGAAAGGCCTTCGTGGCTTACCTGAAGGCCATCAGCCGCATGACCCTTTCCCCCAATGCTATTCACGGGGGCAACAAGACCAACATTGTGCCAGATGAATGCCAGGCCGAGGTGGATGTGCGCGTACTTCCCGGCCAGGACCAGGATATGGTTATGAGGCTGGTTCAGAAGCTGGCGGGCGAGGGGATTGAAGTAAGCCTACCAAATTTTCAGACCCCTACCTTCTCCCCCTCCGAGTCACCCCATTACAAGATACTGCGAGACACCCTAGTTGAGGTGGCCGGAGATGTGGAATGCCTGCCCTGCCTCTCCTCCGGCGCCACCGATTCCCGTTTCCTACGGCGGGCAGGGATACCGGCCTACGGGGTTTCGGTCTTCGCCCCCGGGTTTGACCAAAGCCTGCGGGAGACCATGCATGGCCGTAACGAGCGTATAGACATCGCCAGCCTGGACCTGGAGGCTGAGTTTCTGGTGCGCCTGGGTTCCCGCTACCTGTCCTCTTAGCGCTTACCAAGCGATAGCATTCAAATGCCCAATGGGGATCCTGGGGGGCCGGTCGGCCTCTTTTTCCCACACCTTTTCCAGTCGTTCTCCATAATACCTTCAAAAATACTTTCAAATCATCCGCGTTGTAACCCGACAAGCTGTGGAGACCTATGAACTTGGGTACTTCACCATCTCTTGGACTGAATAGGCAGGACTGTATAGGCGGCCCCGATGCTCAGGTTTCCGGCTGCACGGACTCCCACCTGTTTTCCTGACCGTAAAGCATGTCAAGGTGTCCGCAATAACAGCTTATTGCTCGGAGGCCTTGAGAGCGGCCCGCTTGAGCACTTCATAGGCCTGTACCCCTTCCAGAAGGAAACGGCCGGCGAATACGAAGGTGGGCATCCCCACCACCTGCCAGGTGGCGGCCTCCCCCACATTGGCTTGTAACCGAGGCTTGCCCGTGCCTTTCTCGAGATATTGTTCTAGCCCCGTGGCGTCTAGGCCCACCTCCCGGGCGATTTCCGACAGCACTTCTGCCTTGCCTATATCTCTGTCCTGCTGCCAGTAGGCCTCAAAGACCGCGCGGTGGAAACGGGGTAATTTGCCCTGCTCGGTGGCGTACTCGGTAGCCTCCAAGGCCAGGCGGGTGTTGGGCACCACCGTAGGCACCCTGAACTCCAGGCCCTCGTCGGTGACGAAATGCTGGATTGATCCCTCGGGGAAAGACAGCTTGCTCCGAAGCCCGTCGGACATCGGCTCGCCCTCGGGAGAGATTTCCGGGTGAATCTGCACACCCCTACACTCCACCTCCAACGGGACCTCCCTGGATATCCGCTCGAGCCGGGAAGCGGCCACGAAGCAGTAGGGGCAGATGTAATCCGAGAACAGGGTTATCTTAACTGGCATGGATACCTTTCCTCGCTCGTGGCCTCATTTTCAACCCTCCGCGCCGGGCAGTCAAGAGGTGGTCGCCCCGGCCTTTTTTGCAGCCTGCCGACTGTTGTATAAATAAGCGATAGCGAGATTCTTCGCTGCGCTCAGAATGACATGCGTATGCTGTCAACTTGTCGGAAGGACTCCAGGCTTCTTCGGAGAGCTTGTCTGGGGATTCGTGTGCGGTCATTGAGGCTTGTGACGCTCTTGCTTCGAGAGTGCCTTCGTCAAGCTCAGGGCAGTGCTCAGCATAGCGGCAGTGGGTTGCTCAACTTTCTTTTGAGTGATTGGGAAGGTGAAGCAACCAGGGAAAGATAACTTGCACCGATGGGGGGTCTGGGAGGCGTAGTCCTTCAAGAAGAACCTAACGGGAGGGTTGGTGGAAAAGAACTTTAACCGGCCGGGCTGGCCTCTTCCTCCTCCACCAGGCGTCGGCCATAGTCCAACAACTCTTGCAGCCTTTCGGGGCTGGTCTGTTTCTGCTCCAAGTATAGCTTCAGGGCTTCGAGAGGGGAGAGGCCCTGGTCCGAGGTGGTGGCGCCCAGGCGGGTGGGGCGGGCCCGGGTGCTCAGGGTGGGGGGCAGTGCGTAATATGCACCGAAGTCCTCCCGCAGTATCCGCACCACCTCCCGCTCCGGCACCATCTCACGGTCCGCACCGGAGATACGGGTACGCACTATGGCCCCCTCTATCTGAGAACGGCGGGACTCCATCAGGTGGCGCAGCGCTTCCATGGGTGGTGCATGTGAGTCCATCTCCATCTCCAGTGTGAGGAAGGGGCGGGAAGGGAGGGGGTGGAAGGTGAACCTGGCGCCGCCTTGAGCCTGTCGAAGAGCAAGCGCATCTTCCTCTATCTCCACCTCGTAGAAGCCCTTGTCCATCCCTTCGTCGGAGAAATCCACTCCTTGGAGGCTGCCGGCATACACCGCCGGTATGCTCTGCCGGCCTATGGTCTGGCTGCGGTGATAGTGGCCCAGGGCGACATAGCTGAAGGGGGGACGGGCCAAGTCGGCCACGGGCATGGCAGGGTCCGAGCCCAAGATGAACTCCCGCTCAGAGCCCAACTTGGCCTCCATCACCGCTATATGTGCAGCCAGTATAGCGGGAGCGGCCTGCCCTGAGCCTGCCGAATGGGCGGCCTCGGTGGCACAGGTCTCGATGATGTTGCGCAGCCGCTCCCGGAACTGACCGTCCACCTCTTCCATGGTGAGGCCCCGCATATCCTCTCTCCCAAGCATAGCCCCCCGGCTGAGCCAGGGCAGGGCCATTATGCTCAACTCCCCTCTGCGAGTGTGCACTCGGTGTATGCCCGGGCGGGAGGCCACATATACATTCTCCACCTGGAGGGTGGTGAAGATGTCCACCGTAGAGGCCTTGCCGCGGGCCTTGGGGATATCGTGGTTGCCCACCACCAAGAACACGGGGACGCCGCCGGTGGCGAGGCGAATCATGCGCATGGCGAATTCCTTTTGCTCCGTGGGATCCACGCTGTGGCCGCGGCGGTAGGCATCGCCGCAGAAGAGCACCAAGTCTATGTCCCCATGGAGGGCGAAGTCCACCACGGAGTCCAGAGCTTTGAGGAAATCCAGCAGGCGGGAGTTGTGCCCCGTGCCAGGGTCCGGGTAGCCGTAGGACTCCACCCCTAAGTGGAGGTCAGCGAAGTGTAGAAGACGCATTACATGGTTTGAGGTAATCTTACACGATGTGACGGGATAGGAAATCGGCTATCCATGGTGTTCCGTCACCCACTTGTGCGCTGGCGGCATGGATTTGCTCATCTATATGGCTATTCGCCGCCCGTTTTCCACACTGCGCCGCCGGGGGGGAGGACCATGATGTCTTCTCCGGCCAGTTTGTGGCGCAGGGTATCCGCTAGGCCAGACACCGGCACCCGTATTTGGCCCATGTCGTCCCGGTGCCGGATGGTGACGGCGTTGT
>JASLXN010000270.1 GCA_030740315.1 Dehalococcoidia bacterium
TTCCCAATGCCGTTACTGCTCTTTTGGGGCGAGGGGGCGGCGGCCACGGCGGCGGCGCACGACGCCCAGGTTCTTCATCAGGTTAGCCATCTCCAAAGCGGACATAGCGGCCTGGAAGCCCTTGTTCCCCTCCTTGACCCCCCCCCTCTCTATGGCCTGTTCCAGGTTATCAGCGGTCACTACACCGAATATCACCGGCACACCAGTATCCAGTGAGGCCAGGGCGACCCCCTTGGCCACCTCAGAGGCTATGAAGTCAAAGTGGGGCGTATCACCACGGATTACGGCCCCCAAGCAGACCACACCCTGGTAGCGACCGGATGCAGCCAGATTTTTGGCCACCAGTGGTATTTCAAAGGAGCCGGGGGTGAGGGCCACATCAATATCGGCCTCACGGACGCCATGGCGCAGGAGGCAGTCCTGGGCACCGTCCAGGAGGCGGAAACTAATCAACTCGTTAAAACGCGATACCACCAGGGCGAAACGAAGTTTAGCCCCCAGTAGCGCCCCTTGGTATTTCATGAGACCTCCTCTATGAGATGATTTCCTCTATCCCCAGGTGATGGCCCATTTTACGTTGCTTGGTTTCCAAATAGTGGCGGTTGTGGGGGTTGGGGGGGGCGATGATGGGCACCGTAGCTTCCACAGTAATCCCGTAGCTGCCCAGCCCCACCACCTTTTTGGGGTTATTAGTAAGCAAACGCAGTTTGGTTACCCCCAAATCGGCCAGTATCTGAGCACCCACCCCGTAGTCCCGCAGGTCCGTAGCAAACCCCAGGGAGTGGTTGGCCTCCACGGTATCCATCCCCTCGTCCTGTAGGGCATAGGCACGAAGCTTGTTGTGAAAACCGATACCCCGGCCCTCCTGGCGCATGTAGAGAAACACCCCGCTCCCCTCATCGGCGATTAGCTCCATGGCCAGGCCAATCTGCTCTCCGCAGTCGCAGCGCAGGCTGCCGAATACATCACCGGTGAGGCATTCGCTGTGTACCCTCACCAGCACCGACTCCCCGCTGGTGACATCGCTACACACTAGGGCCACCTGCTCATCGGCGTCCACTAGGCTGCGGTAAGCGTGGGCGGTGAACATCCCATACCGGGTGGGCAGCCTAGCGGTGGCCACCCGCTGCACCAGCTTCTCGTTGCGCCGCCTATGGGCGATAAGGTCCGCAACGGACGCAATCTTGAGCCCGAAACGGTCTGCCATTTCCCTCAGGCTAGGGAGGCGTGCCATGGTGCCATCATCGGCCACAATCTCGCATATGATCCCCGCAGGATAGAGGCCAGCCATCCTGGCCATATCTACCGCGGTCTCGGTGTGGCCCGCCCGCACCAGCACCCCACCATCTCTCGCCCGGATGGGAAATGTGTGCCCGGGACGGGCCAGGTCATCGGGGCGGGTCTCCGGGTCCAGCACTGCCTTGATGGTAAACGCTCGGTCATGCGCGGATATGCCGGTGGTAACGCCCTTTTTGGCCTCAATGGAAACGCCGAAGGCGGTGCCGTGCCTGGAAGTGTTGTCCGAGACCATAGGAGGGATGCGTAGCTCGTCCAACCTCTCGCCGTTTATGGCCAGGCAAATTAAACCCCGCCCGTATTTGCTCATGAAGTTTACGGCCTCGGGGGTAACTTTCTCAGCGGCCATCACAAGGTCGCCCTCGTTCTC
>JASLXN010000271.1 GCA_030740315.1 Dehalococcoidia bacterium
GGTCCATTGCCGCTTTGGTCTTATCGGTAGCGCGCTCCCGGCGCAGCCTCTGCACCCGCTCTTTTGAAATCTCCCAGACCTTGGGGTTGGAGCGGAAAGCTGGAATCTTATGTGGCTCCTCCTCCATGCGGAAGCAGTTCACCCCAACCACCTTCATGTCTCCATTGTTTACCTTCATCTCCCACTCGGTCATGGCCTTCATAATCTCACGGTGCAGCCAACCGGAGTCTAGGGTCTTGATGAAGCCACCCTGTTTCTCAATTTGCCCCAGGTATTCCCAGGCCCGCAGTTCTATCTCGTTGGTGAGGTTTTCCACAAAGTAGGAGCCGCCCAGGGGGTCCACCACGGCGGGGATGTTGCTCTCAAACTGGAGCATCTGCTGGGTGCGGATGGCCAATAGCTGGGCCTCAGGGGAGGGGATGGAGATGGCCTCGTCGTAGGAGGATACCCCCAGGGACTGCACCCCGGCTAGGGCGGCAGCCAGGGAGTAGCAGGTGGTGCGCACAATGTTGTTTAGGGGCTGCTGGTAGGTGAGGTTGGAGGCGGCTGTGACCACATGGATGCGCATGCGCAGGCTGCGGGGGTCCTTGGCCCCGTAGCGCTCAGAGAGGAGCTTATGCCACATGCGCCGGGCGGCCCGCATCTTGCAGATGTCCTCGAAGAAGTCCCGGCCGCAGGAGAAGTTGACGCCGCCGATTCCCGAGGCGAAGTCATCTATGTTGAGGCGGCCCCGCCTAAGCAACTCCTCAATATATGCAATGGCGTTGGCCAAGACTATGGCCACCTCTTGGGCGGCGGTGATGCCGCTCTCCCGGGCGTTGTAGCCAGGGATGGACACCGGCACCCATTTGGGCACCTTGGTGGCGCAAAACTCTATCAAGTCGCAGTTCACCCGCATACCGCCCATGGGTGTAATCTGGTCCTTGATGGGGCAGGAAAGATAGCTGAGGAGAAAATCTCCCTCTCCGGTGCCCCGTAGCTGTGACAGGGGTATGTCCCGCTTCTGGGCCACCGAGAAGTAGCAGGAGTGGGCGAAGGGAGAGAACTGGGGGATGGCCCCGCCGGGGTGACAGTATGTCTCGTCAATGGGGATACCCTCTAATATCATCTCGTAGTCCTGGAGGGACTGTAGCGGCGGGCCGCATAGGCCTACATCGTGGCTACGGGCCTCCACATCCGGGTGGTCGGCGTCGAACATATGGTAGCTGGTGAGCTGGTCAATCTCCATGATGAAGCCGGTCTCGCCATGGTTCAGGGCGTAGAGGATGCGCTCCCTGGAGTCCTCCGGGGTGCCGTAACCGGTAAGCTCGAAGATGCGCCATAGCCTCTCGCGGTATCCGTTGGGGTAGGGGCCGCGGGTGAAGGGGGCCTGGCCGGGGTCACCCAGGTCACGGTCATAGTCCAGCCCGGCCACATCCTCCGGGCGGTACACTTTCTTTAGCGGTATGCCGGAGAGCGTCTTGAAATCGTTATTCTCTGACTCCATCTTTTCCCCCTACGCAGTATATAGCGGTCTGATATTGACAGGCCCGTTTATTCCCACCCACCCGTCCGAGTATTCTATTTGGGAGGCGAAGCTTCTTGGTGGCCCCCTGGGGTGTGGCATCAAAACTACAGATTGTCATCCTGTCCGAAGGACTCTCCGCTTTG
>JASLXN010000272.1 GCA_030740315.1 Dehalococcoidia bacterium
CGTCATATCGTGGAGACGGGAACTGCCCCACCCAGTTATTCCAAAAGTGTCGTAAACCGTCAACTATTGTTATCAGCTTTCTTTCTCCTTGAAATGCCTGTCGCAGTAAGGCGACTTGCCTCTCAAAGTTTTCGTGTGCTTTGCGGTTAGACCGCGGAGTTGAACCCCTCGTATCAATTACATTGTTTTCTACAGGCGGTTGTGTAGACTGAGGCTTTATAGCAGCACTCGGCCCACCCGTACTCGGCTTAGGCGTAGGAGTAACCTTTGTACTCCCGTCATCATCCATGCGGCCATAAGAGGAACTGCCTGGCTCCGCGTCTATGTGTTTTAAGAGGTCCGCTTCTAACTGTTTAGCCTGAGCGGCTAGGTCCTTTTCCGCCTCAGCAAAAATCTTTTTGACTGCGTCAGGAGTCAGTTCCTTATTTTTCAGCCAACTTTCATAGAACTTCGCTGCAACCTCCTGCTGAAATTCGTCAACCTTCTTACTGTCCCATAGCCCACTAACATCTATACCAGCGTCTTTGGCCGCCCTCTTCAGATATTCTGGCGCCTCCGCAATCATGCTTATCCTTTCTGGCACATAAAGGTCCGCCAGAAGTCCCTCCCCCTTCAAGGTGGCCTCAAGAAATGCCCTGAGGTCCTCCGGGCGCTTGGGTTTCATATTCAACACTTTGCGCAAGACAGCACCTCCAACCCCGCCCACCTGTGCCATCCTCAGCACTTTGGCATGATACTTTGTATAAATCCGACTATAAAGGTCCTGATACAACCGGTCGTACACCCGAAGCCGCATCATTACCTCAAAGGCCTCATTCCAGTCTCGTGCCATCTCGATTCCGGTAGCAAGACTCAAGTTAAACCTCTTCCCCTTGACCCAAATATCTCCGTCCCAGAAGAGGGAAGAACCAAGAGGCCACGGTAGACCTCGGGTTGCACTCACTTCACCGCCCACAGTGCGTTTAGCAGCGTTCTCGCTAATTTTGTTAAGCGCCTCTATCCAATCCCCTAACTTCCATATCTTCGGCATCCGCTTCTTTTCAAGCATCATCTGCGCAGAAGCACCGATTTCCATACCGCCAAAACTAGCGTACAGTTGCTGAGGAATAGGTGACCTTCTAATAATTTCGTCTATCTTGGAAGTAAATACATGAAACCCCCCCCCGACCAGTGCCCTAAAGGTAGTGTCCATCACATTGCGAAGCGTAAAGCCAGGCCGGGCACTCAGGTTAGCCTCTATCCATATCTTCTTGAACGCGGAAGGCCACTCCCCAAAATATTGCCTCATAAAGGTTTGGTCTACATTGACCCGGAGACCATCCGCATCGTAATACCACTTCTTTCCCGGACGACCTGCGGGCACACCATGTCTACGCAAAAACTCGGGCACCAATTCCTTTTGCTGAAGCTTACCCAAAATAGCATCAGTTTTATCTGCTAAAGCCAGGTTTTCCCAATCAGCCCTCTCGCCCACTTCGTCTCCGATTCTCCCTGCTGCATCAATAAGTGCCTCATCAAGATTATCAAAACCTGTCCAATATGGGTTTTTATCAAAGACCTTAAGGCCCCGTTTTAGCCTATTATGTATATTATGACGTAGAATACCGCCTCTCGTTGCCTTCTCCGCCCGCCTC
>JASLXN010000273.1 GCA_030740315.1 Dehalococcoidia bacterium
CCTCCACAAGCAAGCAGAAACACTACTGCTGTGGAAAGTAGAAGCAGTCGTATAATCTTGAGCTTCACAAAACCATTTTACACTAAGTTAAAATAGCACGGCTTAGCTGAAGTGACTCCTTACGGGCAGTACGGCTTGTATGTACCGTTAAACTATGGGGGTTTCAGTTGCGTGGGTGCTAATGAGAGCTATGTTAAAGGAAGATAGATTATCAGATCTATCCTAACGATAGGCGGTTAACAGCCATAATATCCCAATAACAAAGGCCCCTGATTTCACTCAGAGACCTTCGTTTCAAATGCCTTTTGAGCCTATTTTATTACCATTGCACAAACATCGGCATGATGACGTGGGTGTAGGTGTCGGCTCCGACGGGGCGCAGTACCCCGGGGCTGGACGGAGAGGTTGTCTCTATAACTACCTTCTCCTCCTTGAGCACGCCCAGCACCTCGTTAAGGTACTTGCCGTTAAAGGCAATTTTGGCCTCTCCGCCTTCAACTATGGCGTCTATTTCGCCCATGTTGTCGGCTATCTCCTCTGACTTGGCGGAGACCTCTATCTTACCAGGTGTCATATCGCCGCCGGGAGTTATCAACAGGCGCACGATGCCACTGCCGTCACGGGCGAACAGGGAGGCGATACGGGCCGCTCTCTGGAAATCTGCGGTGGCCACTGTGGTGCGGGTCTCATAGCTGCTGGGGATTAGCTGAGAGTAGTTGGGGAATGTGCCTTGTACAAGCTGGCTGACCATTTCGGCCCCAGGCAGGCGGAACAGGGCTTGGCCCCGCTGTGTGTTGACGGTCATCTCCACGGCCTTTTCGCCTCCCCCCTCAGCCTCCCCTTTCACCTCGGGCAGCAGCCTGGCCAGTTCCGAGAGCGCCCGCGCGGGCACTATGACCACCGTACGTTCAGGTACCGAATCCAGCAGGCCTAGGTGCAGGAGGGCCAGGCGAAAGCCATCTGCGGCCACTAGGGTGAACCGGTCACCCTCCATCTCCACATTAACGCCCGTAAGCACGGGGCGAGTGTCCTCAGCGGCGGCGGCGAAGGCCACCATGCCAACCCCCTGACGCAGCACCTCCGGATCTATCCTGGTGTTTACGCCCTCTCCCACCTGGGGTATAGGGGGAAACTCCGAGGCGTCCACCCCGTTTATATGGGCCGAATAGCGGGCACAGGTCAGGCTCAGGCTGTTCTTGGAGAGTGAAATGTCTATTTTATCATCGGGTAGGGAGTTTACGAAGTCAGAAAGCAGACGGGCGGGGACGGCTATGGCCCCCTCCGCCACCACCTTGGCCCCTACCCAGCGACTGAGGGCTATCTCAAGGTTAGTGGCCGAGAGCTTCAGCCGTCCGCCATCGGTAGCCAAGAGCACATGGCTGGTGATGGGTAGTGCGGTGCGGGTAGCTACTGCCCGGCCCACTACCGCGAGACCTTCGCTCAAGTTGCTCTGAAGGCAGCTAAGTTTCATTCTTCGCCTCTCCTAATCGGACCCGGCCGCTCCTGCCGCCGCTCTTGGCGAGCAGGGAGAACTCTAGCTTCATCCCCGGGTCGTAAGCTTTGCACATATCATATATCGTCAGCGCGGCCACCGCAGCGGCCGT
>JASLXN010000274.1 GCA_030740315.1 Dehalococcoidia bacterium
GCCAGAAACGAGAAACTGGCCAGAGCAGTCGCCGAGGCCATCCAAGAAGTAGACCAAAATTTGATCCTGGTCGGACTGGCTGGGTCCGCCTGGATCAGCGTAGGCCATGAGATCGGATTAAGAGTAGCCGGGGAGGTCTTTGCCGACCGAGCTCTAAACCCAGACGGAACTCTAGTGCCTAGAAGCCAACCCAAAGCAGTCATCCACGAGATTAAGGAAGTGGTAGCCAGAGTTCTAAAAATCGTAACTGAGGGAAAGGCCATAGCCGTAAATGGTGAGGAGGTCGGGGTAAGAGGAGACACCATTTGCCTGCATGGTGATACCCCAGGAGCTGTGGTCCTAGCCCGGACACTGAGGCAGCGGTTGAAAGCAGCAGGCGTAACAGTAGTACCGATGAACACCTTTTTGTAAGAAGAGCTTTCTGGAGCAAGTTATGTTCTATGAGAAACCACGATTTCTGGCAGGAGGTGATAAGGCGTTTTCCATTGAATTTGGAAACGCCATTACCCCAGAGCTAAGCCGCCAAGTGAGGCGCCTTCTGCTAAGCGTACAAAATGTGAGAATCCCGGGAGTGATTGAGGCGGTCCCTACATATAGATCACTACTCATCTACTATGACCCACTGGAAACAAGCCCCACAGAGCTAAGGGACAGGCTAGAGGCCTTGGAGCTAAGTGCGAAAGATGGCAAGTTCCCCAGGCCGACAGTCACAGAAATTCCCACTGTCTATGGTAACGAGTATGGTCCTGATTTGGAATTCGTAGCCAAACACAACGGACTCTCTCCAGAGGAGGTAGTGCGCATACACACTAGTAATACCTACCTAATCTATATGCTGGGATTCATCCCCGGTTTTGCTTATTTGGGAGGGATGCCATCAAGAATAGCTACCCCGAGGCTGGGAACGCCACGAAGCAGGATACCCGATGGGTCGGTGGGAATAGCCGGTAGCCAGACTGGCATATATCCAGCCGAAAGCCCCGGGGGCTGGCAACTTATCGGCAGAACTCCTATAGAACTATTCCATCCCCACAAGGAACCACCAGTTTTGCTACAGACCGGAAACCATGTGGTTTTTGTAAGGATAACTCCACAGGAATTCACCAGGACAAAGGAAGAGATACAACAAAGAACTTATCGGGTGAAAGAGGCCCCGGTGGTGAGAAGGGGTGAACGTGGGGATATTTGAAGTTATTCAGCCCGGCCCGTTAACCACCGTTCAAGACCTAGGACGGTATGGCTATCAGCAATATGGTGTGCCGGTATCGGGGGCAATGGACAACTACGCTCTGAGGATAGCCAACCTTTTGGTAGGGAACAATGAGGGAGCAGCCGGCTTAGAGATAACTTTGCTGGGTCCCCAATTACGGTTCCTTGAGGCTACTGTAGTTGCTATCACTGGGGCGAATTTAAGTCCTATGTTGAATAATAACCCGCTGCCCATGTGGGAGGCAGTGGTGGTTGGCTGCAAGGCTACTATCTCCTTCCACTGGCCGAAGCGGGGATGCAGAAGCTATCTGGCAATGGCCGGCGGGATTGACATTCCCAAAGTGATGGGGAGTAGGTCGACCTACATTAAATCTCAGATAGGGGGCGTTGAGG
>JASLXN010000275.1 GCA_030740315.1 Dehalococcoidia bacterium
AGGCGCTAGTGTAGGAGCAGGGGTGGGAGCGGGAGTAGGAGCGGGAGTAGGAGCAGGTGTCGGCTCTGGTGTAGGCATAGGCGTAGGCGCTAGTGTAGGAGCAGGGGTGGGAGCGGGAGTAGGAGCGGGAGTAGGAGCAGGTGTCGGCTCTGGTGTAGGCACAGGCGTAGGTGCTAGTGTAGGAGCACGGGTGGGAGCGGGAGTAGGAGCAGGGGTGGTCTCCGGCCCGCCACAGGCAGCCATAATCAGTACCAGCCCCAAGGCCACAGATATCAATACCCTAAACAACCGCATGGCCCTACCTCCTAGCGTTGATTAATGCTCTCCATAAGCCCCTGCGCTCCTGAAGACATCACCCCTCGGGGGGAGCACAGCGGGGCCGCTGGTTGTATTGCAGTTATTCTATCATGCCTCGGGGCGAAAAATCAGGGCAACCCCTTCCCTTCTCAGCTAGGCGGGCCTCACCACCGCTTGCCGCCCCGTGCTCAGTCAGCAAATGAGCCTACATGACCTCCATACTAGCCACACAACACTACAGATTCAGTTCAACACGGCTGGCAGCGGCCTCGAAACCAAGAGACTCGTAAAGCCCCGTCGGCCTTGGGAAAGCGAGATGTGTCCACCCGGGCTGAGGCCAGCCTGACATCCTCATGGATCCGGGCTGCCACCCCTTCGGGCACAATGATGATTATCTGGGCGACCCCGGCCTGGACAGTGGCCTCGGTGTGGCCTGATGCCGCTGACCGGCGCACGGTAAACCGGCTGGCACCCGTCTCTATCCATAGGAGGGTGACCTTCAGATCTGTCATGTCCACCTCGGCGCTGTTGGCACCGGTTTTCAGGGTCAATTCCATGGAGATGTTTCTTGTTAAAAGGGTCTCAAGATTGAACCCTCTTTCCCTCATTTGGAGGAACTCCCGGCCCTGCGGAGGGCTCAGGCGCAGCACTCGGGTGCTGTCTTTTATGTGGAACTCCTGCTCCACCCCGGGTCGGCTAACCGCCTCCACAAGGCTGGGAGAGGATGGAGGCAGGCTCCAACGTAGCGGGCTCCTGAATACAAGCTGCGGCGCCGACTATACCACTGGCCAGGGCTAGGGCCACGAAGATGACCCTTACCAGCACCGGGTCTATATCAAAGTAATCGGCCAGTCCCCCGCAAACGCCCCATATCATACGGTTGGTGGCGCTGCGATAGAGCTTTTTGGCCATGTTTTCTCCTCCCTGCGGCGTTACCCTGTCCGTATATAATGGATGCCTCGCCCATGAACAGGCTCATTTGTAACTTGACCTTCCTCTCTGCTGCCGTATAGTAGGGTGAGTTGAACGAAAGCTGACTGTATATTCCATCGGCCTTATGTCCCAGTAGGTTGATGGCGCCGAGCAGAACCTCGGCTTGGGCCGTGATGTTGAGTCCTGCCGGCACCATAACCTCAATCTTGCCCATGCCACCCTTGATCTGAAGGCTGGTATCCCCTTCTGGGATACGGGCGCGGCTCAGGTCCAGGCGCAACTCACCCATGCCCATGCCGGTGTCCATATCCCGGGTGTCCCAGTACCCATTCCTAAATTGTACATTGCTCATCGCTGCCCCGGT
>JASLXN010000276.1 GCA_030740315.1 Dehalococcoidia bacterium
AAGGCTATCGCGCGGGAACCGGGTTCTCGCAGCAAGCTGGCTGTATATGCCCGGCAGACCGGGATAGACCCGGTGGGGTGCTGTGTGGGCCAGCGTGGCATTCGCATTCAGGGCATCGTTCGTGAGTTGGGTGGCGAGCGCATTGATGTGGTGGTTTGGGACGATGACTCATCAGTCTTTATTCACAATGCCCTCAGCCCGGCACAGGTGCTGAGTGTAAATGTAAAGGAAGAGGAAAAGACCGCAGAGGTTGTGGTGCCTGACAGGCAGCTATCTCTGGCCATCGGCAAAGAGGGGCAGAATGCCCGTCTTGCGGCCAAGCTGACCGGCTGGCGAATTGATATCAAAAGCTCCTCTGTAGCCGAGGCGGATAAACTGGTTCTCAAAAAACCGGCAGCATCTGCCGCCGCAGCACCGGAAGCCCCTAAGGTGGTTGTGGGATACGCCGTTAAAGAAGGGCCTCCTGCCGAGGTCCCGGCGGCTGAACAACCGGTTGTTCCCGTTGCTGAAGTAGAAATGCCTGCAGAGGTAATCCCTGAGCAGGTGACTGAGATAGCGCCAGAGCCGGTGGGCGAGGTTGTGGAACAGGCCGTTGAGGTGGTTGAAGAGGTAGCGGAGGAGACCGTTGCTGAGGTAATCCCGGTGGTGGAAGAAGTGGTGGTGGAGGAAAAAGAGGAAACGGAAGAAGAAACGGAAGAGGAAGCCCTCTCCTTTGAAGAAGTCTTTACTAAGGCTGTCCCTACTCAACCGACAGCACCCGGCGGCCTACGCTTTGCAGAGGATATCCCTGAACTCAGAAGGGGTGGCCAAGGAGGTGGTCGGCGGCGACGGGAGGAGACTAGGGGCAAGAAAGCTAAGAAACGAGGGGCTAACCCAACCCAGGCTCCCAGGACATAAGCGGCGGTGAAAACGCCTTCTGTTGTCAGACACATCCCCGAGCGTACCTGCATCGGCTGCCGTGATACCAAAGGTAAGAGAGAGTTGATGCGGCTGGTGCGTACAACTGGGGACGGAATTGAGGTCGACCCCACCGGCAAACGGCCGGGGAGGGGGGTTTATCTGTGTCCCCGCTGGGAATGCTGGCAAAGAGGGCTTAAAGGGGGAGGGCTGGAACGACGGCTACGGGCCAAGCTTACCTCCGCCGAGCGCCAGCGGATACAGGAGTTCGCCTCTACTTTACCCCGGGGAGGATAGATGGAGACTAGGAAGGCCAGTACAAATGCCCAAGCCAGAAAGGTGTTGGAGCTCCCCTCCACAATCACTGTCAAGCAACTCGCAGAGCTGTTACGGGTGGGTCCTGTTGAAATCATAAAGCAGTTGATGCGGCAAGGCATAATGGCGAATGTCAATCAGACTATTGACTTTGCTATCGCTGCCCAAACGGCGCAGATGTGCGGAGTGCCAGTACGGGAAATGGCTGCCAAGACCGCTGCGGCAAAGCCGGGGCGGGAATTTGAGATGGACCAGGCCCTGCCCAGGCCACCGGTAGCTACCATCCTGGGGCATGTGGACCACGGCAAGAC
>JASLXN010000277.1 GCA_030740315.1 Dehalococcoidia bacterium
CGCCTCTTTGGCTCCCATAGACACCAGGTCCGCCACGGGCCTGGGCTGCAGGTCATGCACCGTCATCTCGTGCCCGGCATTGAGCGCATTGGAAGCCATTGGTTTACCCATATTGCCCAGGCCGATAAAACCTACTCTCATCTACCCCTCCTGCTTCTAGTTGCGCCCATTATACCATTGCCCCCACCAGCATCAGCCCTTATACTGGTGGCAATAAAATTTGGGGGAAGGAGGCACATGGACAAGGTAGAAGAGAGGATGGCTAAGGCCAAAGCGAAGATGGAGGAGCTTTTCGGCCCAGGCGGCTTTGAGCGGAAAGGCCCGTTATTTGAGATGGCGCCACCTGAGTTCGGCGATTTTACTCGGGAGACCATCTTCGGCACAATATGGGCAGATGATACCCTAGATGTCAAATACCGCAGTATAGCCACCATGAGCGCCCTTATAGTTACCGGCAAGCACCGGGAGTTGCGCTTTCACCTCAGAGCGGCGCTGCGCCTCGGCTTCACTAAAGAGCAGCTGATAGCTCTTATTTGCCACTTCGCATTCTACGCCGGCATCCCCGTAGCCTTGGACGCCCTGTATACCGCCAAAGAGGTCTTTGACAGGTGGGACCCCAACCACCCCAAGGCCAAGAGCTCAAAATCATGAGCGCGGAACGGCAGCAGTGGCAGCTAAAACATATAGCGGTAGTGGTACGGGACATGGACAAGGCCATCCAGCACTATACCGACATGGGGCTGTGCGCCGCGGGTGAATTTCGTTCCTTTGAGGTAGCAGCCAAGGCCACCTACAAAGGCCACGAGATACCGCTGGAGATGCGCATATCGTTGGCCCGCATGGGAGAGGCCCAGTTGGAGTTGATTGAGGCCAGTGAAGGGGACAATCCCTACTGGGACTTCCTCAAGGAAAAAGGAGAGGGACTGCATCACCTAGCGTTTATCGTGGACGACCTCGAGGCCGAAGTGGCGCGAGCGGCAGAACGCGGCATGGGGGTACTGCTGAGCGGCAGCGCGGGGCGCGGCGGATTTGCTTACCTGGACAGTGCGGCCACCGGCGGCACCTATGTTGAGCTGATGCAGAGGGTTTAGTAACGTTACGCTCACACTATCTAAACAACCGATAATCCCTACCAACCGACGCATAAATCTTCAGCTGGTAGCTGTCCCGTCCTTCAGATAGACCTAGATGGCATGTACCTGTTCGTCCCTGGGCCTCGGGACCTCACCCAACTTGCCATATATACTGTTGATGTATCTGCCTACTATCTCCGGCTCCAGCCACAACACTGGCCTGTTCGGTTCCGCGGACTCCGATACTTGGTTCGGAGCGGGTATGATAGCATAGGGAGCGACCTTGGCTTTATCCAGTGGCATATAGGGGACCTTCCAATCAGAGGAGCTATGGGGGCTTCGTACCCCAGAATATTTAACCGGGCGGGCGGGTGGAAAAAATATCTAAGGAGGACAAGTTGGCGGACGAAGAAAGGTTTGAACAGGGCAGAGGAGTGGTCAAGCG
>JASLXN010000278.1 GCA_030740315.1 Dehalococcoidia bacterium
TGCCGCCGGGTAGGCCGGCGGAGACACCGAACATCTCTCTGGCGCCGCGGAGGGTATCACCGCCACGGGGCTCCTCAATCTTTATCACCTCCGCGCCTAGGTCTCCCAGCATCATTCCGGCGCCGGAGGCCCCCTGGTGCCAAGTGGCCCACTCCAGCACCCGGATGCCGCTGAGCGGCCCCAAACGCTCTTCCATAGCTGCCTCCTTTGGGTTGATGGGAAGAATATTAGCCCGTTACGGGTTGGGAGTAAAGCCCACTATAGTGAGTGGCCTGACATCCCTGGGTGTCAGGGCGCGAAAAAGAACATTTGCTATCCACCGGTGGACTTACTCATTCAGACTAGCACCTTTTCCGCCGCCAACTTCTCTATCTCTTCGTCGCTCAGACCCAGCAACTCCCCCAGTACATAGCTGTTATGTTCCCCCATCAAAGGGCCCGGACCAGTTATCTGGGCCGGCGTCTCCGAGAGAAGCCACGGGGGACGAAAGACCGTGTGTTTGCCGATAACCGGATGTTCCACCTGGGTGAAGTATTCCCTCTCCAGTAGGTGTGGGTCCTGACAGAGCTGGTCATTGTTGTAGACCGGCACTGCCGCCACCCCGTCATTTTGCAAAATCGCCGTAGCCTCCTCGGCGGTGTGTTCCATGGTCCACTCCCCCACAAGAAGGTCCAACTCCTGCCGGTTCCGCAACCGTTCCTGATGGCTGCTGAACCTGGCATCTTGCAGCCATTCGGGGTGGCCCACCGCATGGCATACCGCCTCCCACTCGGGGCCATCTGCCACGGCAATACTCACCCAGCGGTCATCCCCCTTACAGGGGTATGTGCCATGCGGTACCATAGATTCGTCCTGATTACCATGGGGCCCAGGCACTGCGCCGGTAAGGCTGTGCTCCACCACAGAGTCGCCCACCAGCGATATTATGTTCTCCACGGAGGAGAAGTCTATGTACTGGCCCTCTCCCGTGTCCTGGCGGTACACCAGCGCCGTAAGGATAGCGAAGGCGGCCATGCCGGCAGCAGTGGCATCGGGCAGGGTGCGGACGGTAGGGGGAGGCATGTCATCATATCCAGTAAGCTGGGAGAGGCCCCCCACCGTGGCGAAAATGGGGGCATATGAGGCGTTGCCCTTCTCGGGGCCAGTAGCCCCCCACCCACAGGTGGAGAGCATTATCAGACCGGGCCTAACCCGGCTCAGCACCTCATAGTCAAGACCCAGCTTCTTCATCACCCCGGGGCGGAAGTTGTCCACGGCCACATCACTCACTGCCACTATGCGCCTGGCCAGGTCCATCCCCTTAGAATGGGTGAGATCCAAGGTTACACTAAGCTTGTTGAGGTTAACATGGCAGAACTCCATGCTGTCATCCAGCCCCTCCATTGTAAGGCCGCGCTTCCAACCGAAGAACCGGGCCAGAGACCGGGTGGGGTCCGGGCGGAGTGTGGACTCTATCTTGATTACTTCTGCACCCAATTGGCCCAGCAGGCAGGGGCAGAAGGC
>JASLXN010000279.1:0-284 GCA_030740315.1 Dehalococcoidia bacterium
GATACTCACCTACCGGGTGGCCTGGCTGCAGGGGCGGGGGCTTCCCTTCGATGCCGAAGCCGCCACGGTCAAGCTGTTCTCCACCGAGCTGAACCAGAGGGTGGCCGGTGTGGCCATGGGGGTCCTGGGGCTCTATAGCGGCCTCATGGAGGGCTCCAAGTGGGCCCGGTTGGATGGCCGTGCCGCCTGGTACTGGCTCCGGTCCGTGGGGAACACCCTGGAGGCGGGCAGCTCCGAGATAGATCGCGACATCGTTGCGCTGAGGGGTTTAGGCCTGCCCCGCC
>JASLXN010000279.1:294-1473 GCA_030740315.1 Dehalococcoidia bacterium
CATTTTCGTCACCCCGGCCGGCTCACCCGGGGGGGCCGCACCAGCAGGAAAAGGGGTGTGGCCGCCAACATGGCCGCGGCCATAATATAAAATGCCGGGCGATAGCTGCCGGTGGTGTCATAGATCCAGCCCGCCAGGACCGGGGCCAAAAACCCGCCTACTGTGATAATGGTAAAGAACAGACCCAGTATGGACCCGTAGGCCTTGCTTCCAAAGTATTGCAGCTGAATGGAACTCCGGAGGGGCGCCAGGCCGTTCCAGGATATCCCCAGGGTTACCGCGTACACTACCAGGTGCCACAGGCTTTGGGCCATGGCCATGGTGAGAACCCCGAAGAACCCCAAGAAAAAGAGCGCGGCCAGGAGCTTCCTTTTGTCCATCATGTCCCCCAGCCAGCCTATGAGCAGCCGGATGGGAATGCCTACAAAGCTGAAGATAGTCAGTAACCAGACCGCTTCTGACGAAGAAACGCCGATTGTGCTGAGATAGGCCATATGATGCGTAATAATCACATTGGTGAGGCCAAATGCGACCGTAAAGACTAGGGCCAGCAGCCAGAAGGTGGTGGTTTTCAGTGCTTCACCCAGCCCCATCTGTGGGTTTGCGGGGGAGTCCAGAGCCCCAGCGCCGGCAAGGGCACCGGATTGGGTATCGGCATTGGCGGGGACGGTATCCCCATCGGGCAGATAGCCGGAGTCCTCGGGCCTGTCCCTGACCACTAGGCACAGGGGAATACCGAGAACCAGGATGGCCACTCCCATCTGGAGGAGCGTGGAACGCCAGCCAAAGGTCTCCACCAGTTGGACTATCAGTGGGGGTAAAAGACCCCCGGCCGCGGTCCCCATCAACACTATGCCCATCGCTCGGGAAGCCTTGCGCCGAAACCAGTTGGCCACGGCCCTCACGTTCACCACTCCCAGCACTGGGGCCCAACCGGTGGACAGGATGATAAAGTATATGTAATAGGTAGCCAAGGAATTCGTAATGGAGAGAAGGATGAAACCTATCCCGGCCAGGCTTATACCCAGCAGGAGCAGTTTTTGGGCACCATACCTGTCGCTAAGGAAGCCGAAAATGGGGGCCGCGATGCCGGTCTCCATGGTGCGCAGGGAATAGCCCAGGGAGGTGGCAGTATAGCTCCAGCCAAAATGCTGCCGGATGGGGTCGAAGAAGACCGCC
>JASLXN010000027.1 GCA_030740315.1 Dehalococcoidia bacterium
TTGTTGAGCCGTATGAGCGGTATCGCCACGGAGACAGCCTGCTATGTCAAGGCAGTAGAGGGGCTTCCTTGTCACATACTGGACACTCGCAAGACTGCCCCCGGCCTGCGGCTACTGGATAAGTATGCGGTGCGGATGGGCGGTGGGCGCAACCACCGGTACCATCTGGGCGATGGTGTACTGGTGAAAGACAACCACTGGGAGGCCCTGAAGCGGGTCGGGCTGACCCTGTCCCAGGGACTGGAGGGGCTGAGGGGGCGGATACACCACCTGATTAGAGTTCAGGTGGAGGTCAAAGATATGGCGGAATTGAGAGAGGCGATTGAGGCTGGGGCGGATGTGCTACTCTTGGACAATATGAACCCGGAGGAGATGGCGGTGGTGGTGAAGGAGGTGGACGGTAAAATCCCCCTGGAGGCCTCCGGTGGCATATCCCTAGAGACGGTGCGACGTGTGGCCCAGTCCGGAGTGGATTTCATCTCAGTCGGTGCCCTTACCCATTCGCCGCGCGGACTGGATATCAGCTTGGAGCTGGATTACCGAGCTTAGATTGCTGGAAGCAATCCCTCTACAATCCCTACTTGGTACATCAGGAAAAGGCCAAAGAGGATGCTGAAGACACCGGCGGCCGCTTGCACTAGGGTGTTCAGGCGGGGCAGCCGTGAGGATACGGAGAATGGCAGGCTGATGAAGATGGATATGAGTCCCATGCTAATCACAGAGCCTGCGCCGAAGACTAAGATGTAGAGCACCCCGGTAAAAGTGGATTTCAGCCCAGCCAGCACCATCAGCATGAGGGCAGCACTACCCGCTAGGCCGTGGACGGTGCCCACCACATATGACCTGAGTCGGAAGAAGGGCTTAAAGACGCTGGCAGAAGATGTTGTGTGATGTTCTCCAGGGACGATACCGGCTATTAGGAGCCGCACCAGATTTTGCCTGCGGTGTGGGGTGTGGTGCCTGTGTTCCTGGGTCTGGGCATGGGAGTGGAAGTGGACATGAGGCTCTGAGCCATGGTGAGGGTGGATGTGGGCACGCCTGCGAGGAAAACCCCAGAATATTTGAATTCCGAACAGCACTAGCACAGCACCCACCACAAACTCGAAGAAAAGCGCTATATCTTCCGGCAGGCGGACCTTCAGCAGGAGGAGGGCAACGCCCACCAATAAAAGAGTGGTGCTGTGGCCCAAACCCCAGGAAATACCCACCCAGATGGACCGCAGCGGGTTGCGGTACTCGCTGACGATGGTGGTCACCGCCACCAGATGGTCCGCATCAAAGGCGTGGCGAATCCCCAGTAGCAGGCCCAGGGCCAGCACCTCCCAGATAGTGGTCATTCTTTCCCTTTTCTGTCAGGAACCGCTAATGCACTGCGATTAGTTGCAATATTGCTACATGTAAAATTACGCACACGCCTGGCAGCGCCCGAAGATTGCCAGGTGTCTCAGGTCGGCGTGGAAACGGTGCTTGCGCTTCAAGGCGGCCTTAAGTGGGGTGAAGGTGGCCTCGTCCATCTCCTCCACTCGGCCGCACTTCTCACATATGAGGTGGTGGTGGTACCCTTTCACGTGGAGGTGGTAGCGCAGCTTGCCGTCCCCCAGGGCGGTCTCGGTTACTAAGCCCAGCCGTTTTAGCATATCCAACGCCCGGTAAATAGTGGAGATATGCAGCTTGGGGCAACGGGACCGGACATGAGAGTGAATCTCATCAGCGCTGGCGTGGCCATTGCTGCCCTTCAGCACATCCAGAATAACCAGGCGCTGTGGCGTAATGTGGTGGCCACTACTGCGGATAGTGTTCTCAGTCAGCTTACCGGGTTGCATGGGCAGCATTATAAAGCATCATGTGCAAAGATGAAACTATTTGCAACTCCATGCACGATTGGTTGGCAAAGGGCTGGGTTTGGGAGTCAGTCCTGCGTGTCCAGCAAGAGGGTTACTGGGCCGTCATTGATGAGTTCCACCTGCATCAACTCTTGGAAATGCCCAGTGACCACTTTTACACCAATATCGCCCAGAACGCCGACAAACTGTTCGTATAACACCTTTGCTTGGTCCGGTGGGGCGGCATCGGTGAAGCTGGGCCGTCTTCCTTTGTGGGTGTCGGCCAGCAGTGTGAATTGGCTCACTATCAGAGCTTGGCCGCCGGTGTCCAGCAGTGAAAAATGGAGGCGGCCCTCCTGGTTGGGGAATATCCTCAGGTAGGCCACCTTCTGTGCTAGGAGGCGGGCGTCATGTGAAGAATCTCGATGAGCCACCCCGAGGAGTATCACTAGGCCAGGCCCTATTCGGCCTACCTTCCGTCCCTCAACGGTGACGGAGGCTCGGCTTACCCTCTGTAGTAGCGCGCGCACTGGTTAAGTGCTCTTGGCTTCTGCCTTGTCTTCTTTCTTGGCTTCGGTCTTGGTGTTGTCTGACTTGGCTTCAGGCTTCTCGGCTGGTTTTTCGGCTGGTTTTTCCTTGGAGTCTTCACCCTTCCAACCGCTGGGGCGGTGGTCTGTGGAGTAGAAACCGCTGCCTTTGTATATTATCGGCACCGGCCGGAACAGCTTCTGGGACTCCGCCTCGCACTCGGGGCACGGTGCCGGCCCCGTATCACCAAAGCCGCGCTTTGTTTCAAAACAGTGACCACAGGAGCAGCACTGATATTCGTATACAGGCATACGGCCCGCACCTCCTTGGAATCAAATATCGGCTAAAGAGCCGTGGCCCCTGAGCGTTTAATTCTATTGCTGTCGGGGATAGCTGTCAAATATTGAGGGGTACTTGGTGCCTCCCAATTAAGTGGAGTTTATATTTGCTGTTTAATGTAGCAGCTTGAAGTTAGAAACTATACGTCATTTCCTAGTGTTGGCATAGTTGGGACCCAAGAAACGAATGTGAGGAGCCTTGGGTGGAGTCGGCACTCAGGGCTACGTGCTTTTATGGTTCTGAGGAATTCATAGGGTCGTTGCTACTCTGGTAATGGTCACGTTCCGGCACTCTATTGAATCGGTACCAACTGAAGTCGCCTGGCGATGCTTCGAGATATAACGTCTCTTTCTGACTTATTCTGTAGTAGCTGGCTATGGCTGAAGCGAAGCTGTCGCCCGCAGGCGTGCCACAAAACAGTTCCTGCTCCTCTTGTTGCCGGGTGACCGAAGTTATCGCATATGGTAGTTAAATTCCAGGAGTTACTTTGGAGTTCACAAAGTAAGGGCCATCAGCAAAGTGAGTCAGCGACTGCCCTCTGGCGGTAATATGTGGCTAATTTCCGAACCTCATGGCGATGCTATCGGACGGGCTTCTGTTATTATCAAATATGACGGTACTTAAACTGTCTGGATGGTATAATTCTAAGTATCGATTCGTACCATAGAGTGCCGGCTAAATTACATTGGGAGGATGTCTTTCGATGTCGCAGGCGCTAGTGTGGGGCGCTCCATAATCTGCGCAAATACCACTAAGTCGAGGTTTTTCAGTAGCGCAAATAATGACCCTGCGAACTCTCGTTTCTCTATGGGGTTCTGAGGGGTTCTGAAATGCACTGGTAGTAATAAGCTTCTTTACATTCATCTTGAAGTCACACTATTCTCGTCGAAGAATACTTCACTTCGGTTTGAATCATTCACAATTTATGGCACTAAGAACGCCAGCATCTACACGTATGTTTACCAAATACTGGCCTCGTAGAATGGGCATTGGGATGAGGGTGCCCGCTTTCTCCCATGAATGTGAAGATCATCTAAACCCTCGTTTAACTCCCTTTCGCTATAGCAGTTCTATAATTTAGATGCTGCCAGGTAGGTGGAATTACAAATCCCTTCTATAACTCCCACCATGTGATTGGGTAGTTTCATTGTGATATATAGAAGTGGGTGCCTTGACTCCATGTGGGCCATGGGCTACAATCGTGCCAAAAGTTCAGGAGGTGTACAGTGGAACGAGTTCTGGATGGGATTCTTGTACTGGACTTTGCCAGATACATAGCCGGCCCTTGGTGCAGCACCATCATGGCTGAGATGGGGGCCGAGGTCATCCGCATAGAGACCCCAGGTGGGGCCGAGGATCGACAGCAAGGCCCCTTTGCTCCTAACGGGGAGAACTTCCGGTTCTTAATGATGAGCCGCAACAAAAGGGGCATCACTCTGGACCTGAACAAACCTAAGGGAAAAGAACTGTTCAGAGAGTTGGTGAAAAAAGCAGATGTTGTGGTGGAAAATTTCAGCCCACCGGTTAAGAATAAGCTGGGTTTCACCTATGAGAACCTCAGCGAGATTAATCCCAGTATTATTCTTACCACGGTATCCGCCTTTGGGAAGGACGGCCCATATGCCCACAGGCTTGGTTTTGACCATATTGCCCAGGCTGAATCCGGGTCCATGAGTTTCACCGGATTTCCAGATAGCCCTCCCACCCGTGCGCAGGTTGCCTATGTGGATATGAGCACCGCTTTACATGCCGCTCTCGCTACTGTGCTGGCCATTATGCATCGCACCAAGACCGGCAAAGGGCAGCAGGTGGAGATGGCCCTGCTGGATACCGCCGTGTCCTATGCCGCTTTCCCAGGCACTATGGCTGAGTACGAGATACTGGACCAAGTGCGTCCCAAACTGGGGAACACCGGTTACTACTCATTCTCAGACACTTTCTATGCCAAGGACGGTATGGTGATAATGGCGGCGTTGAGCGACCCACTTTGGAACCGCATGGTAGACCTTATAGGCCATCCCGAGTTCAAGGACGACCCCCGATTTGCCGATGACGAAGCCAGGTACCACAACCGGGACATCATCGGGCCACTGGTGCAAGAGTGGATTGGGAAGCGTTCCAGGGAAGAAGTCTTTGAGCTGATGGGTAAGGCCCGCATTCCCTGTGGGCGGGTAAACACCATCCCAGAGGCGTTCAAAGATCCGCACATCCATGCCAGGGAGTTGTTCACCAAGCTGGACGTGCCCGGAGTAGGGGAGGTGTCCCATCCCCGGGTCGCCATCCGTATGTCACGGACCCCCGGCCGCATCGAGCGTCCCGCCCCCACGGTGGGGCAGCACAATGATGAGGTTTACAGCAGCCTGCTGGGTCTTTCCGCAAGGGAAATAGAGGACCTATCTTCGGGAGGCGTTATTTAGCCGCTGCTTTCAGATTTAGCCCTCTTACCAGCGATGACTTGTGACGGCCTGCCGTGTTTGGGTGGATTATACCCTTGCCACTGGCCCTGTCTAGAACGCGTAGGGCCTCTTGGACCGCCGCTGCGGAACCCGCATTATCAGTATCCAGTAACTGGTGGGCCTGGGCTACTGAGTTTTTGACCTGACTTTGCATGGAACGGGTGAGTCCTCGGCGCCGTTGTGCCTTACGGGCGGCCCTGATGGCTGATTTGGTACCCAATAGGTTATCTCCTTTCCTGATGTGGGGCGCTGCCGCCCCGGATAGTACTGATTATACCCCGGATGTCCTCTAAACGCGCCAGTAACCGGCTGAGGTGCGCCAAGTTGCGGACCTTGAGGGTGAGCTTGATCATGGCCGTGCCGTCCTTCTGGTCGCTGGCCTTGATTTCCTGAATATTGACCTCTTCCTCGGCCATGAGGGCGCCGATATCCCTGAGCAGACCCACCCTGTCCCAGGACCGGATAAATAGGACGGCAGGGTAGAGCATCTCTTCCCGCCCCCACTCTACGGAGAGAAGCCTGTCTCTCTCCTTCTCGTGTACTATGCTGGGGCAGTTCTGACGGTGGATACTTATACCCTTGGCGCGGGTAACATAGCCCACTATGGGGTCACCGGGCAGGGGTTGGCAGCAGCCCGCTATACGGGTGAGCAGGTTGCCGACCCCGGTGGCTTGTATTTGGGTGGGCATGGGCTGAGTTTGAGGTACGGGTGTTGGGAGTGGTTGCGGTGGGGGGGGAGCTATCTGGTGGGCAATTTGGTGTGTTGTGATACCACCGTATCCCACTGTAGCCAAGAACTCATCAATCTGGTTAAGGCCGAAAGCTTTGGTCAAGTCATCGTAGCTTACCGACCCCAGGCCTAGGCGGCGCAGCTCCCGATCCACCACCTCCTTGCCCCGCTCCACATTTTCCTGGCGCTGCTGGTGCTTGAACCATTGGCGTATTTTCCCCCTGGACTGGCTGGTGGCTACATGGCCGAGCGCCGGGTTGAGCCAGTCACGGCTTGGTCCCTTTGAGGCCCTGGTGCGCATTATGTCCACCAGGTCACCGTTCTGGAGCTGGTAAGTAAGGCTCACCATACGGTCATTTACCCGGGCGCCGGTAGTCTGGTGCCCCAGTTCAGTGTGAATACGGTATGCTAGGTCAAGCGGGGTGGCCCCACGCGGCAGCTCCACTATGGTTCCCTTGGGGGTGTATACAAACACCTTGTCCTCCAAGACATCCGCCTTGATGGACTCCAGCAGTTCTTCTCCGGAGAGGTTGCGGTGTTGCTCCAGAGAGCGGCGCACCAGAGATACCCACTCCTGAGGCATGGACTTGCGCTGCTCTTTGTAATGCCAGTGGGCGGCCACGCCATATTCAGCGACTTCGTGCATCTCCCGAGTACGGATTTGGACTTCCACCGGCACTTCCTGGTGCATTACAATGGCGTGGAGGGAGCGGTAGCCGTTGTCTTTGGGCGTTGCTATGAAATCATCGAACTCTCCGGGAAGGGGCCGCCAATGCCCGTGGACGATGCCCAGGGCGCTATAGCAATCGGCTATTCCGGCCACCACCACCCGGAGCGCTACTAGGTCATGTATATCTCCAAAGCTCTTTCCCTGCTGGGTGTAGCGCTTCGTCTTCAAATTGGTGCTGTATATGTGCTTGGTGCGGCTGGTAACATCGGCCTTAATGCCGGCCCCCGCTAGTTCCATCTCCAGCTCCAGCTTTACTGCTACCAGGGCCTCCTGCCACCGGGTAAGCCTTTCTTCTACCTGGGCAGAGACCTGTTGGTAGCTTTCCGGTTCCAGGTAGGCAAAAGCCATGTCCTGCATGTCACGGAACAGACGTGCGATTCCCAGGCGGTTGGCAAGGGGGGCGTAGACCTCAAGTGTGTTAATGGCGGTGCTTGTGCCCTCTTCGGGCGGCATAGAGCTCACGCGGCCAATCATCTCCATCTGTTCGGCCAGCCGGATAAGCACCACCCGCAAGTCTTGGGCTAGGGCCAGCAACATACTGCGTAGGGCCTCTGCCTGGCTGTTATCCTGGGTGGCGTAGACTCGAGAAAGTGGGGTGCCTGTGCTGGGTAACCCAGAGAGCCGCGCCGCTCTTTCCACCAGGCGGGCCACATTGGGGCCGAGGCGCTCCTCAATATCGGCCACGGGGGTACGGCCCTCTTGGGGGAGGTGGTGCAGAATACCGGCGGCGATGGTGCTGGCATCCAAGCCCAGCTCAGCCAGGATGAGTCCGGTGCCCAGTGAGTGTTTCAGGGCTAACTGGGTGTCAGGCGCTGCCCCCAGCTTATCCTGGGTCATATGTTGTGCCTCCTCAACCGGTCCCTTTTTGCGAGGGTAAAGGTGGGAGGTCATTTCCTTTATGCCGGATGCCTTCATGCCCTTCGAGTATAGCGCACTGTGGCTGGGGGTTCAAAAGAAAAGACGGTTAGGGGCCGTGCCTACAGCTATGAGCTGGTGGTTGCTCTCGCTCAGAAACATGAATGGCCCTATAATGGTGTTATGCATATCGTCAGTGTAAGGCTCCGAGAAACAGGGCGCCTGGCCATTCTCTCGAATCTGTCTGGGCAGGTCAGAAGACTCGCTTAAAGTGGATGGACTACTACCAGGGGAATGGAGGCAATTCTTGCCTTACCTGCTGCCACTTTGATATCAGCGCCCTTGGGCTTGGCCGCCTACTCTGAATGTATGGAGCGGAAGACGAGATTCGAACTCGCGACCTCCTCCTTGGCAAGGAGGCGTTCTACCACTGAACTACTTCCGCCCGCTACTCAATGGTGCCGAGGGCCAGAGTCGAACTGGCGACACGTGGATTTTCAGTCCACTGCTCTACCACTGAGCTACCTCGGCGGTCATGTCCAATTTTATGGGCACCCTTCTGTGGTGTCAAGGGCGGGGGAATGATATAATACACCACTGGTTGACCCCTGCTGGAGGAGGCATCGATGACTGCCCTTTACATAACATCTTCTCGCCCTGGCGAGGGCAAGACAGCTCTGGCTCTAGGACTGGCCCGGTGGTTTCAGGCACAGGGCAAGAAGGTGGGCTATTTGAAACCCGGTTTACCCGATGGCGATGCAGCCTTCGCTCGCAACACTCTGGAACTGGAGGAGAATGAAGAAACGCTCTGTCCGGAGGATCTGGTAAAGGGGTACAAGGCTGTCTCCGAAGGAAAAGATGTGGTGTTAATAGAGGGGATGAGTCCCGGGGATGCCGGCGGGCTGGATGCCCGACTGGTGATGGTGGCCGGCTACCCTCAGCGCACCGCTGACGAGGTAGTGGAGCTGGCTGGGGCCGTTGGGCCGTCACTTACTGGTGTGGTGGTGAATGCCGTACCCCGCCGTCAGATGTTGGCGGCCCGTGAGTCCTGGACTCCAACCCTGGAGGGACGAGGCGTGAAGGTGCTGGGCTTCCTTCCTCAGGATAGGACGCTGTTTTCGCTATCGGTGGCCGAGTTGGCACAGCACCTGGATGGGAACATCGTCAATCATCAGGAGAAAGCTGCTGAACTAGTGGAGGATGTGATGGTGGGCGTGTTGTGGGTAGATCCCACGCCGCACTACTTTAACTCCAAGAAAGCCAAGGCGGTACTCACCCGGGGCGACCGTCCGGATGTGCAGTTGGGTGCACTGGAGACCCCTACCCGGTGCCTTATTTTGTCCAAGGGTGTGCAGCCCCACCCCTATATTTACTACCGGGCGGAGGACATGGGAGTGCCAATTATGGTCACGGCCCAGGACACCGCTCAGGCCATGCAGACCATTGACGAGGCGGTACTCAAGACCCGCTTTCGGCAGGAGCAAAAGCTACCCCGTCTGATGGAGCTTGTTGAAGACAATCTGGACTTGGAGACTTTCGCCGGGCTGCTATAGGCTTCCCGTGAGATTTCGGGTATGGTTTTTAGGCGCCGCAAGGCCCTAATACTCTGCTATTGGAGGGTGTGGTGGTGGCGTAGTGGTATGATGTCTTCAACGATGTAGCCATGGAGACGATCAAGAAAATGATAGGGGTACACATATGCACCATCTTTCCCTATCACTAGATGGCTATCAAAGACGCCATAAGGTACTTCGCCTTTGGCTACGGAAACACAAACTTGCTATGGGCCGATGACCGGCGGGGTCGCAGGACGACTACCGGTTGAGCAATGGTGAAGCTTTCCTAAAAGGGTTGGCTATCCGCCTCCCGCAACTGCAAAGGTCTCCGCCGCCTCCTCAACCCGTCCCATTACCACGAGGACGGTGCCTCGGTTGACCAAGGCCTTGTAGGAGTCGGGGCGTAGCGCCAGTGCGCTGTCGTATTTGTCTAGAGCGCCGGGGAAGTGGTGGGAATAAAAGCAGAAATTGCCGTCCGCCACATAGGTCTCGGCTACCAGATCCTTTTCGCTCCACTCCTCCCGGGAGGGGTTGTCCAGGTGGCCGCGGAAGTCAAAGCCGTTGGGAAAAACATGCTCTATGTCCAAAGTGCGCTGTGGGGTGCGCAGTAGGGACAGCACATGGGGTCCCCGGTCTACGAAGGAACTGGCCAGGTACACCGCACCCAGGTGTGGTCCTAGGCCCAGGCAGTGGGCCAGAGCGGTGTACAGCATGGTGAGTCCCAGGCAGTTGCCCACCTCCTCCCGCTCCGGTCGCAACTTGTTTTCTAGGGCGCGGTGCAGACGGAAATCGGCGACCGGCTGGTAGCGGTGGGGTTTCTCTCGCCACATCCTGTGGAACAGTCCGGAGGCACGGCGAACGGGATCGCGCGGCAGCGAGGAGCCAATTTGCTCGGCCAGCCCCTCCAACCGGGAACGGTAGGAGTCAAACTGCCGTGGGGACGCCCCCGAGGCAAGCAGGGCTTCCTGTATGAAGTCAAAGCTGGTGTCCATTTTCCAATTATAGCATCGGGTGGTCTGATGCGGTAAAGTAGGGCATAGGGCTGGGTACAAATGTAGCGACTAGGGTTAGTGCCATCCCCTTAGCAGCAAAATGGGTGGTGCAGTATAGTTTCTTAGGGTGAAGTGGGCCTGAATGGTGGGTGGTGCCAAATACCGTGTGGATCCTTGAGGGGAGAAAAGAGCATGGAGCACCGTAACTTGGCATGCTTGAAAGTCCCAGCAGTGGGCATGGGGACCTCGCGCACCTTTGATGTGTCATCCGATACAGCCATCCGCGTGCGCAGGGCAATAGTAAATAGTTGTGTAGCCAGTGGGGTTACTTTTATAGATAGCTCCCCTATGTACGGGGAATCGGAAAAGGTGGTGGGCCTGGCCCTACAAGGCCGTCGTGATAAATTCCAACTGGCCACCAAGGTGTGGTGTACTGGTAGAGAGCAGGGTGCTGCCCAGATAGCTCGTTCTTTTGATCTTTTTCAAACAGGCCATATAGATGTTTTTCAAGTGCACAACTTGGTGGATTGGCGTACCCATTTGCCTGCCTTGGAGAGTCTGAAGGATGAAGGGAGAGTGGGGGTGGTGGGAATCACCCATTATGTCGCCGCCGCCTATTCGGAGATGATGGATATTATGCGGACGGGACGGGTTGGTGTGGTGCAGGTGCCGTACAATCTGTGGGAAAGAGACTGCGAGTCAAAGATGTTGCCCCTCGCGGAGGAAATGGGCATCGGCGTCATCGTTATGAGGCCCCTGGGACGGGGGGAGATGGTGTCCGGGCTGAAACATCAGCCAGACCTTGCCCCGCTAGCCGGGCACGGAATTCATACCTGGGCGCAGGCGCTCCTGGCTTGGATACTCTCAGACCACAGGGTAAGCGTCGTCATTCCGGCAACATCTCGGCCTGAGCGCATAGTGGAGAATGCCGCCGTTGGGCAATGCGGCTCCTTGCCGCAGGAGCTTAGGGAGCATATTCGCAAAGAGGCCGAGCGGTGCCTTTAGGCTTATAGTGTGAATATTTGTAACTGGCACTGGTAACGGAAATGGAGGCGAGCAGGTTGATTAAGCTGATAGGACTGGTTAACAGAAAAGAGGGTATGTCCCAGGCGGAATTTATGCGCTACTGGGAAAAAGAGCATGGGCCTCTTATTGCCAGGGTATTTCCAGGGGTGAGAAGGTATGTCCAGAACCATCCTGTAAAGTTACCAGGAGGAGGACAGCCGCATGTAGACGGGGTGGTGGAGTTGTGGTTTGATGACCTGGAGACATTCCTCAGGGCTTCTGAATTCTATTTGGGTGACCCAGGTGAGGTGATTCGGGATGATGAAGACAGGTTCATAGATAGAAGTAATATGCTGTTTTTCGTGTCTGAAGAGAAAGTCATCGTTCAGTAGCCGCCCTCGTGAGGGCCGCCCAAACCGGGCGCTGAGGGTGGCCTCACAGTGCGTACCACCATATAATTAAAAGGTTGACCATGCAACTGGATTCCCTGCTTTTTGAGGTGAACCGGCCGGCCCGTTACACCGGCGGTGAATGGAACAGTATTATCCCCAACTGGGACAGGGCGCGTCTGCGAGTGGCCCTGGTGTTCCCTGACCTCTACGAGATTGGTATGTCCAACCTGGCTATACCCATACTGTACCACCTGCTCAACTCAGTCACTGGTGTGCAGGCTGAACGGGCATACACCCCGTGGGAGGATATGGCCGCCGCCTTACGCCGCCACCGGATACCCCTCTTTAGCCTGGAGTCTCGTCATCCGCTGCATGAATTCGATGTCGTCGGCTTTTCCCTAGCATATGAGTTGGCATATACAAACCTTCTGGAGGTACTGGACCTGTCCGGAATACCCCAGCTATCCAGTGAGCGGGGCGGCTCTCATCCCCTGGTAATGGCCGGAGGCAGCAGCAGCCTCAATCCCGAGCCGGTGGCCGATTTCGATGAAATGGGCTATGACCCGGCCGATACCAACGGGTCTTCCATCGGTACGTTAGGTTCGTTGGAAGCCGATTTTTTCTATTATCGAGGCGGTATTGCGGAAATCATTGTTTACAAAACCGTCGATGAGACATTGCGGCAGAATACCGAGGCCTATCTGTCCAATAAATACTGTCTGGCACCGGGTTGTGGCGAGTGGGGATTCTTTGGCCCGGATTTGAATCGTGATTGCCGGGTGGGCCTGGAAGACTTTGCCCTCATGGCCGCGGATTGGACGAAATGTACGATTCCGCTGGAACTTGGTTGTGAAAATCTGAACGCACCATAAACTCACGAATGGTTAATTCGGATCGAGTCTGGCAGGCACACGTTCTTAGAGTGTGTGCCTGCTACAAAAATGATTGTTTGAAAACGTAATTGTGTGTGT
>JASLXN010000280.1 GCA_030740315.1 Dehalococcoidia bacterium
CGGAATCGGTGCGCCCCTTCTCAACGGCCCATAAGCGGTGTGGCACCAGTTTTGTACTGCTGGTGCTGGTTATTGCCATCCCCATTTTTGCCCTCTTTGGCAAACCGCCCATCTGGGCGGCCCTTCCCATTAGACTGGTTGTACTGCCGCTAATCGCCGCCGCTAGTTATGAAATAATCCGCCTTGGGGGCACCTATCCCCACCACCCTCTGGTGCGCATGGTGCTGGCCCCCGGAATGACCATCCAAGCCATGACCACACGCCAGCCCGATGACGGCCAGATAGAAGTGGCGGTAGCCGCCATGAAGGGTGTGCTTGAAGCCGAGGCGGCTGCGGTGGAGATACCGCCTCCTGAACCGGATGCGATACCGGAGGAGACACCCTAACTAAAGGGTTGATCTGTGCCCGTCATTGATGGGGCTGTGGGTTTTTTCTCTCCCACGGGTGATTCATCGGAGTAGGGTGGCAGTAAAACTGTTGCCGCATGCTAACCAGGCCTTCGGAAGAGCGCGTTGTTCCCCAAAGTGTGAAATTGGGGGGTCTTCTAAGGGGGGTTAGCCTCCAGAAAAGCTATTTGGGCGGGTGGTCGGGAACAATAATGGTCGCTAATCAGCCTCAGTAATGGTTCAATTGTCATACCTGTCAATCCAGTTCTGTTGGGTCAGCTTTATCCTCCTCCATCCTACAACCGTACGGGGACGCCTTTGGCGGCCAGGTACTCTTTGACCTGGCGGACGGGGTGGGTGCCGTAGTGGAAGATACTGGCCGCTAGAACGGCATCGGCCTCTCCTTCTACCACGGCCTGATAGAGGTGCTCCGGCCCTCCCGCCCCACCGGATGCGATTACCGGTATGCCCACCCGGCGGCACACCTCCCGGGTTAACTCCAAGTCATAGCCGGTCTGGTGGCCATCGGCGTCCATGCTGGTGAGCAGTATCTCCCCTGCCCCCAAGCCATAAACCTCCTCGGCCCACTTCAGGGCGTCTTTGCCGGTGGGACGCCGTCCCCCATAGGTATACACTTCCCAGCCCCCCTCTGAGTTCCTCTTGGCGTCAATGGCCACTACGATGCACTGGCTGCCGAATCTCTCCGCCCCTCGGGAGACCAGAGAGGGGTCCTCCATGGCGGAGGTGTTGACGGCCACCTTGTCCGCCCCCGCCTCCAGGATATTGCGCATGTCCTCTATGCTCCTCAGCCCTCCGCCCACAGTGAGGGGGATGAACACTTGGTCGGAGACCCGTTCCACCACCCCGGCCATAATCTCCCGAGCATCGCTGGAGGCAGTGATGTCCAGGAAGACCAACTCATCGGCCCCCTCTTTATCGTAAAAGGCGGCCAACTGCACAGGATCGCCGGCGTCCCTTAGCTGGACGAAGCTGATCCCTTTCACCACCCTTCCGGCGGTTACATCTAGGCAGGGGATGATGCGTTTGGTAAGCATCAGATAGTT
>JASLXN010000281.1 GCA_030740315.1 Dehalococcoidia bacterium
GTGAGCAGCAGGGTACGGATATGGGCTCCGTCCACATCAGCATCGGTCATGATGATGATGCTGTTATAGCGCATGCGAGAGAGGTCCAGGTTGCTGTCCACTCCGGCACCCACGGCAGTGACCAGGGCCTTGATTTCATCGTGCTCCCATATACGCTCTTCAGCGGCCTTCTCCACATTGAGTATTTTGCCCTTGAGGGGGAGAATGGCTTGGAAAGCACGGTCCCGTCCCTGCTTGGCGGAGCCTCCCGCAGATTCACCCTCAACCAGGTACAGTTCGCACTTCTCGGGGTCTTTCTCCGAGCAGTCGGCTAGTTTACCGGGAAGGGGGGAGCCGTCGAAGGAGCCTTTACGCAGCACCATCTCCCGCGCCTTGCGGGCCGCCTCCCGGGCACGGGCGGTGGTAAAGCACTTCTCCAGGATGGCACGTGCCTCCTGGGGGTGGTCTTCCAGGTAGAACTTCAGCCGCTCGGCGGTGACCTGCTCCACCTGGCCTTTCACCTCCGGGTTGCCCAAGCGGGACTTGGTTTGTCCCTCAAACATGGGCTCATGAACCTTTACACTTATAACCGCCGTCAGCCCCTCCCGCACGTCCTCCCCCAGCAGGTTAGCGTCCCCCTCCTTAAGGATTTTGCTCTGCCTCGCGTAGTCATTCAGGACACGGGTAAGGGCGGAGCGGAACCCGGTAAGGTGTGAGCCGCCGTCCATGGTGTAGACACAGTTGGCGTAGCTGTTTACTGTCTCCCCCATCCCCTCTTGGTACTGCACGGCAACTTCAACCACGGTGCTGTTGCTCTGACCGCCGAGGATGAGGGTTTCGGCATGCAAGATGTTCCGGTTTCGGTTTAGGCCCCGTACCAGGCTGGCTATGCCGCCCTCAAAGTAGAAATTGTAAGGTTCTTCAGCCTCTTCCTCTCTCCTGTCCCAAATGCTTATCTCCAAGCCGCCGTTGAGGTAGGCCAATTCCCGCAGGCGGTCGGCGATTAGCTCATAATCGTACTCTATGGGGCCGAAGATGTCCTCATCTGCCAGATAGGTAACGGTTGTTCCCGTGTCTTCAGCCTCTTCAACGGTCTCCAAGGGGCCCACCGGATGTCCCCTGTGGTATTCTTGCCGGAAAAGTTTGCCGTCACGCCGAATCTCGGCCCTGAGCCAAGTGGAGAGTGCATTGACCACGGAGGCCCCCACGCCATGCAAGCCGCCGGATACCTGGTATGCCTTGCTGCCGAACTTGGCACCGGCGTGTAGCCGGGTCATCACCGTTTCTAGGGCGGATAGCCCCGTGGTGGGGTGAACTTCCACCGGTATACCGCGGCCGTTATCGGATATCTGTACTACGGCATCGGGGAGAAGTATTACCTGGATTCGTGTGCATTTGCCGGCCATGGCCTCGTCCACGCTGTTGTAGACCAACTCATACACCAGATGGTGTAG
>JASLXN010000282.1 GCA_030740315.1 Dehalococcoidia bacterium
GTAGTTCCTGACAGCCCTTTCACCCTCCCCCTGGGCGGCGATGCCCCACGCCCGCGCAATCTCAGCCCGTGGCATTCTGAATAGAGGTATGTAGGCCCCGTAAGCAGTTATTCCTACCATACACCTCCTCGTTCACTGGCCTTTTGCTCAAGATGATACCATGCCTGCAGGGGGAAAATGTAGCCCGCAGTGCCTGAAGCCGAATACCAACTCCTTATACTATTATTATTGCCGAAGACATCAGCTTGTGCTACACTGAGTTACGTCATCTGCGGAGGACGCCATGGCTGAGCTTACCCCAAAAGAAATAGTAGATTCACTGGACCGGTATATAGTAGGACAGCAATCGTCTAAACGGGCGTTGGCTATAGCCATGCGCAACCGCGAACGGCGCCGCCTTTTGCCTGCTGAAATGAAACGGGATGTCGTGCCCAAAAACATATTGCTCATAGGCCCTACCGGGGTGGGTAAGACTGAATTGGCCCGCCGCCTTGCGCTGCTGTCCAATGCCCCCTTCATCAAGGTGGAAGCCACTAAGTTCACCGAGGTGGGCTATGTGGGCCGGGATGTGGACTCCATTGTCTCAGACCTAGTAGAGAGCAGTGTGATGATGATATACGATGTAAAGATTCGTGAGGTTGAGTCCAAGGCAGAAAAGCTGGCAACCGAGAAGCTGCTGGACTATTTATGCGACCAACTACCCCACATCACCCATAGGGTTGTTGCCAAAGGACAGCTATCCCTGTTCTCCGGAGAGGAGACACGGCGTACGCGGCGCCGCCTCATCCCAAAAGGCTCATCCCGGCAAACCGTGGCCCGACTCCTCCGCGACCACAAGCTTGATGACCAGGTGGTAGAGATTGAAATAACGCAGGACACCCGCCAGGAGATGCTGAGCGGTGGCCCAGAGGCCGAAGAAGGCTCCTGGGAGCAGTTCGTGGATAGCTTCCGGGGCTATGGGGAGCACAAGACCCACCGGCGGGTACGCGTCAGAGAAGCGCAGCGCATCCTAGCCCGCGAGGAGGCTAACCGCCTGATTGACTTTGAGGATGTCATAGATGAGGCGGTACAGCATTGCCAGGAGCACGGCGTGGTATTCGTGGACGAGTTGGACAAGCTGTGCGGGCCCCGCATGGAGATGGGCCGGGATGTCTCCGGCGAGGGAGTCCAGCGTGACCTGCTGCCGCTGGTAGAGGGCACATCCGTGATGACCCGCTTCGGCCCGGTAAAGACGGAGCACATCCTGTTTGTTGCCGCTGGGGCTTTCTATCAGAATAAACCCTCTGACCTCATTCCAGAGCTTCAGGGCCGCTTCCCCATCAGGGTAGAACTCACCAGCCTCAGCGAAGAGGACTTCCGCCGGATCCTGGTCGAGCCGCAAAACTCCCTGGTGAAGCAGTATATAGCGCTTCTC
>JASLXN010000283.1 GCA_030740315.1 Dehalococcoidia bacterium
GGTTCTCGTCATGCAACTTCACCGCCGCCTGTAGGTCCTCGGGGGTAATTTTTTTTCCAGCAAGCCCTTCCAGTGCTTGCTGGAAAAGCTCTAATTCCTTCTCAAAGAAGGTGAAAGACGACGGGGACACCATATGAGGCACATTCAGGAAGTGGGTGAAGGGCACAGGGCTGTAGAAACGCCATATATCGTAAATGCGCTGCACCGTATCGCAGCTATGGGGCACCACCAGCCCGTCCAGGAACTTATAGTCCCCCTTCAAGGCTCGGTCGAAGCAGCTACGGATGAAAGGACACATAATGGTCTCTAAATAGGCATCGGCCTCCGAGATAGGCTCACGGGTGTTGCCCTGAATGCGGAAGGGCACCAAGTCCAGAGCAGTGAGGAACTCCACGGGAGGATAACAGCACAGGTACCCCACTACCTTCTTGCCTCCGGCCTGTAGCTGACGCGCTCGGCTGCCGAAGTTCTTCATCAACTCCTGTGCCCGGACTATACCCTTCTCTTGGGTAACCGCCATGGGACTCCTTTCCCTTAGATAACTCCTTCTTGCTTGAGGGATTCTATCTCCCGCGAGGAATAGCCGCCCACCTCCTGAAGCACCTGCTCCGTATGCTCACCTAAATGAGGAGCGGGGAACGCTACTTGTGCCGGTGTCTCACTCAGGCCCACCGGCGGCCCCGCCACCCTCACCCGCCCCATATCCGGGTGGTCGCACTCGTGTAGGTAGCGGTTTTCCACCACCTGCTGATCATGCAGCAAGTCCGCCACGCTGTTAATGGGTGTAACTATGAAGTCCCCCTTCTCTTTTAAAAACCCTACCCACTCCTCCGCAGTGCGCTCCAGAAATATCTCGTCCAGTGAAGCCACCGCCTCAGCGGCGTGCTGCTCCCGCTCCAAGGCGCTGGCAAAGCGAGGGTCTGAGGCCATCTCGGGGCGGCCCACAGCCCGGCAGAAATGTTCCCAGTAGCGGTCCGGTTGAAGATGGGCCAGGGCCAGCCAGCGTCCGTCAGCGCAGCGGTAGTGGTTCCACATCGGGTTCCAAGCCCTGTCCCGGGCCTGGCGTGGAAAGTCTCGATCCAGCAGGCACGCCAGTGATACTGAGAGTCCCTGAAGGGCCATCATGCTGCTCAGATGAGATACGCTTACCTCTTGGCCCATGCCGTAGCGCTCCCGCGCCAGCACCGCCAGCACCACCCCGTGGGCCAGCATTATGGCCCCCATCTGGTCTGATATGCCACCCACCAGCCCAGTGGGGGGAGATTCCGGCTCCCCCGCGGCGAACATGATGCCGGAGCGCGCCAGTCCCAGATAATCAAAGGCCGGCTCTTGGCTTTCGGGACCCAGAGGGCCCCATCCCGAAGCGCTGGCGTAGATGAGCTTCGGGTTGTCCCTGC
>JASLXN010000284.1 GCA_030740315.1 Dehalococcoidia bacterium
ACTTCCGTCGCCTCTCCAGACGGGAACGCCACGCGGAAGGTCCGGCCAAGTAATTTTATCGTAAATAAACCGTTCTCATAGCTACAACCGCCACGGGCCGCGGCTACCGGCGGGTTTAGCTCGGGGAGACGGGCGATGGCTACCCGTAGACCTTGGTGCCACCGTGTGCCCGGCCCAGTACCCCCAGAGGAGACGCTTTGTGACATCTCAAGGCATTATAACAAAACCTGCGGGAAGCCACCCGGTTACAGCGGCGTATTATCATATATGGTATAATGAACCGGAGCAAACCGGAGGGCTATCTAACACGATGGAGCGCTGGTTCAAGAGCAGCTTTATATACCTGTTGCTGGTGATAGCTGCGATAATACTCATCACCAGTCTTTTTCCTATGTCCCGTACTGAAGAAAAAGTATCACTGAACCGTATTCTGGAGTTGGCTAAGTCCGGCGAGATAGTGTCTCTGGAGCAGAACGGTAACTCACTTATTGCCACCTCACGTAACCCTGAGCAACTCAAGATGAAGACCGCTTTTGTAGGCACCACCGCCGATTTGTACGAAGTTCTCCGGGACCATGGAATTACCATTGGGAGTTCTCAGGGCGTTGAAGTATCCGTCCGTGAAGCCAGCCGGTTCAGCTTGGGGGGCATGCTCACCACCTTCTTGCCTCTCATTTTCGTCGGCGCACTGCTCTTTTTCCTGCTGCAGCGTGCCCAGGGTGCCAACTCCCAGGCCCTCAGCTTCGGCCGCAGCCGGGCGCGCAATGTAGGAGTGACCGACCGACCCCAGGTAACCTTTGCCGATGTGGCCGGGGTTGAGGAGGCGAAGGAGGAGCTTCAGGAGGTGGTGGAGTTCCTGCGCTCCCCAGAGAAGTTCCACACTTTGGGAGCACGCATCCCCCGAGGCATACTGGTGGTGGGTCCACCGGGGACGGGCAAGACCCTTCTAGCAAAGGCAGTTGCCGGGGAAGCTGCAGTGCCCTTCCTCTCCATCTCCGGCAGCGAGTTCGTGGAGATGTTCGTGGGCGTCGGCGCTTCACGAGTGCGGGACTTGTTTGTACAGGCCAAGCAACATGCACCCTGCATCATCTTTGTGGATGAAATTGACGCCGTGGGCCGCCACCGCGGCGCTGGTCTGGGGGGCAGCCACGACGAAAGGGAACAGACCTTGAACCAGATTCTGGTGGAGATGGATGGCTTTGACACCAGTACCAGCGTGATTGTACTGGCGGCGACTAATCGGCCGGATATACTCGACACGGCCCTGCTTCGCCCCGGCCGTTTTGACCGACGAGTAATTATGGACCGACCGGATATTAGTGGGAGACTCGCCATTATTAAAGTTCATACTAGTGGTAAACCATTAAGCAAGTCGGTTAGTCTTGAT
>JASLXN010000285.1 GCA_030740315.1 Dehalococcoidia bacterium
TGCAGTGGAAAACGGGCCCGGCGGGCGGCATCGCCCCCATAGTCGTCGTCCCTATGGTTGGAGTACGGGGACAGAAACTGGCACAGCAGGTAGCCGTGAGCGCCATGGATTTCCACGGCCTCAAATCCCGCATCCTTTGCCCGGCGGGCCGCCTGCGCGAACAGGCCTACCAGACCCTCAATCTCGCTGGGTGTTAGCTCCTTGGGAGTCTCTCCGCTGCTGCGTGAGTTCAGGGCCGAGGGGGCCACGGCCTGTGCACCGGTGACGCTTGTGGGGGCCTGGCGACCGGGATGATGAATCTGGATGGCGGCCCGCGACCCGTTGTCCTTGATGGCCTGGGCCAACTGGGCCATTCCCGGTATAAAGCGGTCATCGCTCAGTTGAAGTTGGGTGGGGGAGACTATCTGCACGGGGTCAACAGCGCCGATTTCCACTATGATGAACCCCACCCCCCCCTGAGCGCGGCGGGCGTAGTAGTCCACGGTGCGCTGCGACACAAATCCCCCCTGGTCTCCCATGCGGCTGTTCATGGGAGGCATCACCAGCCGGTTTTTCAGATGAAGGGTCCCGATATTTATGGGTTCAAACAGCTTCATTATTGCCCCTTTCGGTGTGTAGAATCCTGGCTCAACGCAGGCCCCGCGTCACCGCCGCTGCGGATAGTGCGGCGCGGCCCGTCTTAACCACCAGCGCCAACTCTGCCACCATGCGACCCGTGAAGCGGGAAGTCATCATGCCCCAAGGGTCGTTCTCCACGGGCGTGATCCGGGTACGCCCGTCCTCATTCCAGGGGGTATGACCTCCCACCGCCGGGCCGGATACCCCCATGCCGCCGAACATGAACCCCGTCTGGTACATCTGAAAGGCCCGGATCAAGTCAGATATCTCGCCTATAGCGGTCTCCTGGCCGCCTATGGTGAGGTATGCCACTGTGATGGCACTGGCAATCTTGCCCCGGAGTGTGCCCTCCCGCTCCATCCAGCGGCAGCGGTCCACAAAGCCTTTGAGCCTCCCGCTGATTCCTAGTTCATGCACCGGGGAGCCGAATATGATGGCGTCGGCGGCCTTTAGCTTGAGATATAGCACTTGCATATCGTCCTGGATGTGGCATCCCGCCAGCCCCACCGCTAGGCACTCCTCGCAGGTGTGGTCTACGTCCAAGCGCAGGTCTCTGAGGCTGATTAGCTCGGTCTCCACCCCACCCAGGTGCCGGGATGCCTCCAATGCGGTGCGCAACATATGAACGGTGTTCCTGCTGCCCTTACGGTGAGCGCCGGATATCCCCAGTATTTTGATGGCCTGTCCACCCGAGGGGACAAGTCCGCTGTGGTCGGGCATAGAACTGTGCAGGCGATGATAGCCTTCTATAATGCGGGACC
>JASLXN010000286.1 GCA_030740315.1 Dehalococcoidia bacterium
CCGCTCCCCAGCTATGAGAGGTACCTCAGCTACCGTGGTCTACTATCCTGGCCGGAGCGGGAGCCCCTGCGCCTCTTCCCCTCGGCCACCGCTACATGGAGGAGCCGGGCCTCTGTCCTGAGCCTCCGGGGAAGCCGGTGCCGGCAGTGCTCCATGGTTTCATTCCCTATTCAACGGGTATGTTATGGCTGCCAGTCCCGGGATGATTACGATGAGGTTACCCTCTCCCGGGAGGAGGGAAAGATCTTCACCTACTCCCTGGACCACCTAGCCGGGGGGATTGATCCTCCCATAGTCCAATCGGTGGTGGAGATGGAGGGTGGCGCCCGGGTCTACTGCCTGATGACAGATAATGACCCATCTGAGGTTGCTGTGGACATGCCAGTGGAGATGACCTTCCGCCGCTTCTACGAGGGGGCGGGTTTCCACAACTATTTCTGGAAGTGCCGGCCCCTCAGATAGCTGGTGGGACCATACGCTGGCCTTCGGGTGTGGTGTGCGGTGATTGCCCCCGTAATTTAAAGACTTGGACCATGGAGAGGGTGAAGATATGGAAAGCATAAGGGACAAGGTAGCCATCATCGGCATGGGCTGCACCAGCTTTGGGGAGCGCTGGGATAGCGGCCCCGACGACCTGATTATCGAGGCCGCCTACGAGGCTTATGAGGATGCGGGCCTGGCCCCGGGAGACCTCCAGGCGGCTTGGATGGGGACGGCGGCGGGCAACATCACCGGCATTGGGGGTCCCGCCCTGGCCGACCCCCTGAAGTTGCGCTCCATCCCCATCACCCGGGTGGAGAACTACTGCGCCACCGGCCACGAGGCCCTGCGCAATGCCGCCTACGGCGTGGCCTCCGGGGCCTACGATGTGGTGCTGGCCCTGGGTTTTGAGAAGCTCAAGGATACCGGGGCCGGCGGCCTGGGGGTGGGGAGGGGTATGCACCCCATATACGAGATGCGCCGCACCTCTCCCGGCTCCTTCGCCCTCATCGCCACCCGATATTTCCATACCTACGGCCTGAGCCCTGAGGAGGGGAAGAAGACCATAGGACGCATTGCGGTGAAAAACCATTACAACGGGAGTCTTCACCCCAAGGCCCACCTCCGCCGCACGGTGACCCTAGACCAAGTGCTTCAGGCCCCCATCATCGCCTGGCCCCTGGGCCTGTTCGACGCCTGCGGGGTTACCGATGGGGCGGCGGCCGCCATCCTCTGCCGGGCCGAGGACGCCAAAAAATACCGGGATGATTACGTCACCGTAAAGGGCTTTGGCATCTCCTGCGGCCCGGGTACCGGCAAGTTCCTCACCGACTATGACTTCACCTGGTGGAACG
>JASLXN010000287.1 GCA_030740315.1 Dehalococcoidia bacterium
TCCCATACCCTGTTGGTCGTACTGGCTGCGTTTCAGGGGATCGCTCAGCACTTCATAAGCCCGGGTGACCTCCTTGAAGCGTGTCTCCGCCTCGTCTTCCCTGCCCGGATTGCGGTCAGGATGGTGCTGGAATGCCATCTGGAAGTATGCCTTTTTTATATCATCCTGGGTGGCATCCCGCCCCACACCTAGGGCCTCGTAGTAGCTGCTATCGCCCAACTTCTACATTACCACCCAGGGCTTGGTGCCCACTGGGAAGGCGCACCAGCTTACCGTGCAGTCAAAGCAGGAGTTGACCCGTACATCGGGCAACTGTGCCCCCTTGGAGGCCTCGGCCATTTCCACCACTTTGCCCAGTTGGCTCTCCTCCCCCTGCACCGCCAGAGTCACCGCTCCCTCGGCTCCACCCAGGCCCCCGGCGGCGATAGGCATGACGGATGCCCCGCTGAGCATCGTAATAGCGCTGGTCTCCGTTACAACCTTGATCGTATCCCCTACACACGGCAGAAGCGAGCACGGCATGCCCATACTGTAGACGTACCCCTTGCGGTTGGCCATCTTGGCTGCATCTGAGACGGGGACGGGGATGAGCTTCTCCAGTCCCACCGGGCACAGCACCGTGAATCCCTGGCGGCGGCTGGCGGCCAGCACCCGGCCTATGGTGCCACCCTCCACCATGTTGCCTATAAGCACCGCCACATTGCCCTGGGGATCTACGGCATTCACCCCTTTTATGTAGACATCGTCCGGCCCCAACTCTGAAAGGATATCATCCAGTGGAGCGCCGATGCTAAACTGGCCCTGCCGGATTACATAGGTATTCTTGAAAGCCCCAGGGTTATGAGTGGCGGCGCTATCCCCCGGGCGCTCGGAGGAGGCCACGGCCGTGGCCCCGGAGGTGGCCCCTGCCTCCACACAGGTACCCTTGGGCACAATAACCCCGCACACCCAGGTGTTGGAGGGAGGCTTGGCCCCCAGCAGCGCCTCGGCGATGAAGTAGGTGCTGCTAGAGGGGTGGATGGCGACGGTGCCGTGTGCGGCCGCCCTCTTCATCAAGTCAGACTGCATGACCGAAAGGGCGATGAACTTCTTGGACTCGTTGGGGGTAAAGGTAAACTGTGCCAGCATGGTGCCTCCTCCGCAGGTATATCTTATCTTGGCTGCTGTATTGTACTCCGCTGTATTGTACTCCGTGGTGGGCCTGTCCGCCAAGGTGGGGTGGGTGTAGAGCAAGCATCATCTCCCCCCCCCCCCGCCCTCCCTTGAAGATTGTTTTTATGGGGCGCGGCCCCCAAAGTTCCCCCAAAGGATGCCCACTATTGTAGCTACCC
>JASLXN010000288.1:0-255 GCA_030740315.1 Dehalococcoidia bacterium
AGGCAGCCAGGGTAGCGGCAGTGAGAGGCCACCAAGTAACTGTTTGGGAGAAGGCATCGGCCATAGGTGGACGCTGGGCGTGGCTGATGCACGGATACATTGCGGAGCAGACCGGCGTACTCAGGGAGTTGGGGGTAAAAGTGGAGATGGGTAAGACTGTGAGTCCTCAGGCGGTATCAGCCTTAGGTGCAGATGAAGTGTTGTATACCCAAGAGGGTGTCCCGCAACGCCTGTCTGGAGTGGATGGGGATAGGG
>JASLXN010000288.1:265-1318 GCA_030740315.1 Dehalococcoidia bacterium
TTGAGGTAAAGCGAGAACTTTCGGGGAAAGTGGTTGTACTGGGGGCAGGCTCCATCGGATGCGAGACGACCTTGCACCTCAAGCGTCGGGGGGCCAAGGTTACCATTGTGGAACCGAGCTCTCGCACCGGGTACGGCCTCGAGATGAATACTCGCAGGGCGCTGGCTCAGCAACTGGTACAGGAAGGTGTCAAGGTGCTGATCCGGGCCAAAGTCGCCGGCTACCAGGACGGCGTTTTACACTACCAGGTGGGGGATGGTGCTGAGGAATCCCTGCCTGCAGATTGGGTGGTGATGGCCCTGGGTAGCCAGCCTTCTACCGAGGTGCCGGAGGGGCTTACTGGCCTGGGGGTGGGGTTGCAATCCGTGCCATTCTGTGACCAGCCGGCCAGGGCCTATCGCACCGCCCAGGAGGGGGCCGCTGTAGCCCGTGGGCTTTAGGTAGGCCTCAGCCTCCGGCCCAGCAGTAGGCATACTACCGAGGCGGCGTAGGCCGCTATGAATGCCATGAAGGCCACAGTGTAGCTCTCGGTGGTGTCGTAGATGTACCCGGCGAAGGGTGGCCCTACGGCTGAGCCCAGGAAGGTGACCATTATCATCCAGCCGTAGTTGGTGCCGAAGGCCGCCGAGCCAAAGAAGTCCCCCAGCACCAGCGGGCGCACCACCGGGGCAAATCCCAGCGCCACGCCGAAGAGCACTGCAAAGACCCACAGTGCCAGCGGTGCCTGGGAGGCCATGAGGACAAGCAGCCCCAAGGCCTGGAGTACGGCGGTGGCACCGGCCACCCACAGGCGGGAAATGCGGTCGCAGAGGTAGCCTGAGAGCACTTTCCCTATGGCCCCCACCCCGGCCACCATTCCCAGCATCCCCGATGCCGTAACCGGGCTCATACCGGCATCTTCCAGGAAAGCCACGAAGTGGGTGAGGGTGCCGTTGAATGCGGTGCTGATAAGGGCGAAGCTGATGGTGGCCAGCCAGAAGGCGGGGTGGCGCAACAGGCTGCGTGTAGGAGATACTTCCACAGGCCAGGGAGTAGTTTCTTCAAGAAAGGATG
>JASLXN010000289.1 GCA_030740315.1 Dehalococcoidia bacterium
TCCTCAGGGGGGGCTGGTGCGCTGCTTGGGCAAGGGGAGTCAGGAGAGGCTTATACCCATTCACCCTCAAGCTGCGGAGATACTACAGGAGTATTTGTCCGACTCCCGCCCGCGACTGCGGGTAAGCTGGGCCGAGAAGGCCATGTTCCTTAACCGCAGGGGCCAACGGCTTACTAGGCAGGGCTTCTGGCAAATCCTCAAGCGGTACGCCAAGGACTCCGGTATAAAGGCCCGCATCACCCCGCATGTGCTGCGTCACAGCTTCGCCACCCACCTGCTTGGAGGTGGCGCTGACCTCCGTTCCGTGCAGGACCTGTTGGGGCATCAGAACATCGCTACCACACAGGTGTATACTCACCTTACCAGTGACTTTGTCCGGGAGAGCTATGATAAGGCCCACCCCCGGGCCAAGTAGGGCCGGTGGATCGAGTAGGTAATGAAGATAGCTGTAGGCAGCGACGAGACGACAAACCTGACCGGCGCCGTGGTAGCCTGCCTTGAGCAGATGGGACATCAGATCCAGCTTCATGGTGCCTTGGCAGGGGATGAGGGCATATGGTCGGCGGTGGGTGCAGCGGTGGGGGAGGCTGTGCTCCGGGGTGAAGCCCAGGAGGGGGTGCTCCTGTGCTGGACGGGCACTGGCGTAGCCATTGCCGCCAACAAGCTCCCCGGCATCCGGGCCGCCCTGTGTGCTGATGCCGAGACCGCACGGGGTGCCCGCCGGTGGAATCATGCCAATGTGCTGGTGATGAGCTTGAGAACCGTCTCCGAGCCGGTTGCCTTTGAGATTATGGACGCGTGGTTCAATACCTCTTTTGGCGGCGAGGAAGATGCACGCAATGTGGCGCTGGTGGCGGCCCTGGAGAACAGATATTGCAGGGGGCAACAATGAAAAAACGAGGTAGCACTCGGCGACTTGACCGTAGCCGGGGCAGGCAGGTGGAGCAGCAGCAGGGCGCAGAGCCGCAAGCTGTAGCCCCACCCAGGGCTTCCACTAAATCCATGGTGACAGTGCAGCCTGTAGGCAGTGTATCCCACAGCAAGGTGCTGAGCGATATCTGTAACATAGGCATCATCGGCGCGGCTGCCTTGATAGTCCTACTGGTGCTGTTTGTAGTATGGCGCTGAGGCCGCAAGGATTTGGAGTGGACTTTATACAGGACCGGTCACGCCTCATAGCGAAGTTGCAGGTGGTGCTGGGTGGAAGCCATGTGCTCCAGGCGATGTCTCAGGTGCCGCGGGAGCTGTTCGTCCCTGACAGCGTTCGCCATATGGCTTATGATGACCGCCCATTGCCTATCGG
>JASLXN010000028.1 GCA_030740315.1 Dehalococcoidia bacterium
AACCGAGCACCTCCTCTTTGAGGAACTCCACCCCCTGCACCCACTTGGCCGCCTTGTAGGCGTATTTGTGGGGCACCACCAGCCGCAAGGGGGCACCGTGCGCCACATGTAGGGGCTTCCCGCCCAGCTTTAAGGCGAAGAGGACATTGTCACGCATAAGGTCTGATAGGGGCACATTGGTGGTGTAGCTATATTCGGCCTTGATAAGGGTGAACCGGGCCTCCGGAGCGGGTTGGGCGAGGGCCGCTATGGTGGAGAAAGCCACTCCCTCCCAGGTCACCTCAAGCTGCGACCAGCCGGTAACGCAGTGGAAATCGGCGGTGACGGTGACCATGGGCAGGCGGTTGAACTCTTTCCAGCCCAGCACCACGGGGTTGGCCACCAGCCCCTCCACTCGGAAGTGCCATGTCTCGTGGTTGAAGGTAGGCACGGGGCCGATGTGGAGGACCGGCAGATCCCCCGTAAGCCGCTGCCCGGGAGGTCTCCGTTCCAGCTAAATCGCCTCTTCTTCCCGGAGCTTTGCGATGTCGTCCCAGGTGTAGTCGCCCAGCTCTATTAACACCTCCTCGGTGTGCTGGCCGAACTGGGGTGCGGGGGCCTGTATAGCGCATGGGGTCTCTGTAAAGGTCACTGGGAACCCCACCACCTTGGCGTTCTCCAGGGAAGGGTGATCATAGTCCACAATGTAATTGTTCTCGGTAACCTGGGGGTCATTGGGCAGCTCCAGGATGTCCATCACTGGGGAACAGATGATGCGCTTGCGCTGCCTGAGTATCTGCATCCATTCGTCCCGGGTCTTGGTGTCGAATATACGGTCCATGATGCCTATTAGCTCCCGGCAGTTATCGGCCCGCTTCTCGGTGCTGTTGAAACGGGGGTCGTCAATCAGCTCTGTCATGCCCAGGCACTCGCAGAGCACGGGCCACACCCGATCTGAAGCCAGCACCGCTAGGGCCACCCACTTGTCATCCTTACAGCGGTAGTGGTTGTAGAGTGGGTTAGCCATCTCGGTGCGCTGGCGGGGAGGGAACTCCTGGTTGAGGAACAGGCTGGCCATGGTACGGAAGAGCTGGAGGTTAATCATGCTGCCCACTATGGAGACATGGATTTCCTGGGATACACCCTGCCTCTCTCGGGCCAACAGGGCGGCCAGAATACCCCAGCACAGAGTGACTGATGTCATCTGGTCGGCCATGCCGGGGGCCATGTGTGGTAGTTGGTTAGGATCCGAGTCATAGGCCGCCGTCATCATGCCGGAGCGGGCCAAGCCGATGTAGTCCTGTCCCCGTGCCCCGCCGTCTGGCCCCTTGGGGCCATAGCCTGAAACATTGGCGTATATCAGTTTGGGGTTATGCTTTTTCAGTGTATCGTAGTCCATGCCAAGCTGGGCGGCCACGCCGGGGCGGAAGTTCTGCATGAAGACATCAAACTTGGGGATGAGCCGGTATACAATCTCCCGGCCCTGGGGCTTGGTAAGGTCCACGGTGATGGACTTCTTGTTGCGGTTAGGGATTTCATACATCAAGCTGCTGAGGCCCTGAGGGTTGAGGATATCCGCCCCCTCAAGCTTCACTAGGCCCCGCATGGGATCGCCCACCCCGGGTTGCTCTATCTTGACCACCTCGGCGCCCATGTCGGATAGCATGAGAGTAGCGCCGGGGCCGGCATGCCACACCGCCATCTCCAGAATCCTGATACCTTTCAATGCTCCGGCCATAACTCCCCTCCGTATACCGAAATGCTCCTCAATTCTACATCATCGGGAGTGGGGAGTGAAATACCAGGCAGAAGATGGTACCGCCACTCCGAGGTCAATCTTATTACCCCTCTCCGGCCTTCTCTCTCAGCTCGTAGAGCTTGGTGATAGCCTCTAAAGGGGTCAGAGAGTCTATGTCCAGGGCGGCCAGCTCCTTCTCGGCAGCCGATTTGGTAGGCAGCAGGGGTAGCTGAGGCGAGGGAGATGGTTGGGCCGTGCGCCGTCCCCTCGCCTGGCTTGGCGTTGGCCCCCGGCTGTCCCCCTCCAACTCCTGCAACACCTCCCCCGCCCGCTGCACCACCGCCCTGGGCATCCCCGCTATTTTGGCCACATGGATGCCGTAGCTGCGGTCGCTGCCCCCCGGCAGTATTTGGTGTAGGAAGATCACCTCCCCACACTCCTCCATCACCGCTACATTGTAGTTCCTCACCCGCGGTAGATAAGATGCCAGCCCCACCATCTCGTGGTAGTGGGTAGCAAAAAGTGTCCGGGCACCTAACCGGGGGTGGTTGTGGATGTATTCCGCCACCGCTCGGGCTATAGATATGCCGTCATAGGTGCTTGTGCCTCGGCCTATTTCGTCCAGAATTATCAGGGAGTGGGGGGTGGCCTGGTGGAGGATGCGGGCCGTCTCCGTCATCTCCACCATGAAGGTGGACTGCCCGGCGCTGATTTCGTCCCGCAGCCCCACACGCGTGAACAGCCGGTCCACCAGGCCGATGTGGGCCTGCTCTGCGGGGACAAAGCTTCCTACCTGGGCCATCAATGCTATGAGGGCCACCTGGCGGATGTAGGTGGACTTGCCGGACATGTTGGGGCCAGTGAGGATGATTAGCTGTGCCTCCTCCGCCGAGAGGAGGGTATCATTGGGCACAAAGCTGCCTCCGGTGGAGCCGAGCGAGACCTCCACCACCGGGTGCCGGCCCCCCTTGATAGATATTGCGTCGTCTTCTCCGAGGGTGGGGCGGGTGTATCCGTGGCGCATGGCGGCCTCGGCCAGGGAGGAGATGGCATCTATGCAGGCCAGCGCGCGGGCGGTGCTCAAAAGCCTTTCCCCGTATATGGCCACCTGCTGGCACACCCCGCGATAGAGCATGTCCTCCAGCTGATCGGCCCGCTCCCGGGCGTTGAGGATGATGGACTCGTACTCCTTTAGCTCCGGGGTGATGAACCGCTCCGCCCCCACCAAGGTCTGGCGGCGCTGGTAATCACCGGGGACCCGCCCCAGGTGCGCCCGTGTGATCTCTATGTAGTAGCCGAACACCTGGTTGAAGCCGACTTTGAGTGACTTTATCCCGGTGCGCTCACGCTCCCGGCCCTCCAGAGTGGCCAGGTACTGCCGGGCATTCATAGAACCCTTGCGGACCTCGTCCAGCTCCGGTGAGAAGCTGGAGCGGATGGTCTCCCCTTCGGCCTGGGAAATAGCTTCGTCTATAAGAGCGCTTACCTCAGGGCAGGGGTCCAGCTTTCCGGACAAGGCCTCCACTGCGGCCCTAGCCACCTCCCCTATGCGGGGCACGGCCTGCAGGCCCTCTTTCATGGCCGCCAATTCTCGCGGCAGGATGGTGCCCACCCGTGCCCGCCCGGTGAGCCGCTCCATGTCGGGCATGCTGGAGAGCAGAGACACAGCCAGTGACCGCTCCCTGCCGTGGCCATGGAACCAGGCCACGGCCTCCTGACGGCGGTGCAGGGCGTCTAGGTCCAGCAATGGCTGGCCCAGCCAGCCCCGCAGCAATCGCCCCCCCATGGCGGTGCGGGTGAGGTCTATCACCGATAGCAGCGAGGGTGCGTCGGGCCGCAGCCCCTGGAACACCTCCAAATGGCGCAGCACGGCGGGGTCTAGGGCCATGAACCCTGCGGTGGAGTAAGTGGAGAGGCGGGTGAGGCAACCCAGCGCCGCCTTCTGCGTTTCGCCCAGGTAGCGGAGGACGGCCCTAGCGGCGGTGGTGGCCAAGGGAAGGCTTGACAGCCCGAAAGGCTCTAGGGTGACGGCGCCGAAGTGCTCCATAACCGCTCCGGCCCCATCTTCGGGGTCGAGCCAGTGCTCAACGGGGTGGGTGGTGGGGACGGGCGGCAGAGGGAAGGGACAACCCGGGGGGGCCAGAATCTCCGCGGGGGCCAGCCGCTCCAACTCAGCGGCGGCCTCAGCTACGGGTAGCTGGGTGGCGGCGAACTCCCCGGTGGTTATGTCGGCGTAGGCGATGCCCACCTCCTCTCCGGAGTTGGCTACCGCTAATAGGTAGTTGTTGCGCCGTTCCGGCAGCAGCCCCGGCTCCACCAGTGTGCCCGGGGTGACCACCCGTACCACATCCCGCTCCACCAAGCCCTTGCCGGGAGGGGTCAGCTGTTCGCATATGGCTACCTTGTGGCCCTGACCCACCAGCCGGCCCAGGTAGTACTCAAGGGCGTGGTGGGGGATACCGGCCATAGGGATGCGGTACCCCTTGGCCATGATGCGTGAGGTGAGGGCAATCTCCAACTCTCGGGCCACCAGGGAGGCGTCCTCGTCGAAGGCCTCGTAGAAGTCGCCCAGGCGGAAGAGGAGTATAGTGCCGGGGTAGCGCTCCTTGATGCGGAGGTACTGACGACGCATTGGGGTTTGGTTAGCGGGCATGGTAGCCCAATTATAATTCAGTCAGAGCCGGAAGTCAGGAGTTAACATACTCGCCTATAGAATTACCTTACCACATCTAAAGTCTTGTAGGTTCGAGCTTCCCCCGTGCTACCGCCAGCCGCGTCAGGCTCCTCTCCCGGCTCAGAATGGAGATGGTGTTGAAGAGGGGTGGGGAGGCAGTGCGTCCGGTGAGGGCCACCCGCAGCAGCCCGAAGAAGCCTCCCGGGCTCAGTCCCAACTCCTCCCCCAGGACACGGAACGCCTGCTCCAGAGGCTCCGGTTCAAATACAGCGGCCTGTTCAAGCGCTTCCATAGCTTTATCCAGGGCCTCTACCGCCATCGGGGTAGCTTCAGCTACATCTCTCCCCTGCTTGTGGGCATCCTTCTCTATCCCCTTCAGAAGCAGGCCGACCTCGTAGTTCACATCCACCAAGAAGAAGAAGTCGGCCAAGCCGGACACCTCCCCCAGGGTGCGTGCCCGCTCCTGGATGAAGGGGGCCATCTGTAGCAGATAGCCCCGGTTCAGGGGGCGGGGCACAGAGGGGGGCAGGTCGCGCTCTAGGTAGGACTGGGCCATGCCTATGAAGTCCTCCAATGTGAGCTTGCGCAGGTAGACTCCGTTCATCCACTCTAACTTCTCCCTGTTGAATATCGCCCCGGTACGGGCCAAGCGCTCGACGGAGAAGTGCCGCACCAGTTCCTCCTGGGTGAGAATCTCCGTGTGGTCATCAAGCGACCATCCCAACAGGGCCATAAAGTTGACCATGGCCTGGGGCAGGAAACCCTGCACTTGGAACTCGGTCACCGATACGGCCCCGTGTCGTTTGGAGAGCTTGGAGCGGTCATCGGACAGTATCATGGGCAGGTGGACGAACTGAGGGGGCTCGTAGCCTAAGGCTTGGTAGAGCAGCAGGTGGCGGGGGGTGCTGGCCAGCCACTCGTCGGCTCGCAGGACATGGCTGATTCTCATATCGTGGTCGTCAACGATATTGGCCAGGTGATAGGTAGGGAAGCCATCCGCTTTGAGGAGGACGAAGTCATCTAGGGTGCTGTGGTTGAAGGTCACCTGTCCCTTAACCAAATCGTTAAACCGGACCTGCCCTTCTAGGGGAATTCGGAAACGGATCACAGGGGTGATGCCCAGGGCCAGGAGCTCCTCCCGTTGGGCCGGGGTCAGATTGCGGCAGAGGCGGTCATAGCCGGGCGGCATTTTGCGGCGCATCTGCTCCCGGCGCATTTCATCTAGCCGCTCCGTGGAGCAGAAGCAGTGGTAGGCGTGGCCGCTCTCCACCAGCGCCCTGGCGGTCTTTTGGTAGAGGGGCAGCCGCCCCGACTGGAAGTAAGGCCCCTCATCCCAGTCCAAGCCCATCCAGCGCAAGCTGCTGAGGATGGCCTCTTCTGCGCCCTCCACCTTGCGGGCGACATCGGTGTCCTCGATGCGCAGGACGAAAACGCCGCCGTGGTGGCGGGCAAACAGCCAGTTGAAGAGGGCCGTCCTCAGGTTGCCGATGTGGGGAAGACCGGTGGGGCTGGGAGCAAACCTGACCCTGACCATATCCGCACCCATTCTATCATTCCGCCTCTCGGTGGGCAAACCATGGAGTATGTTGAGTGGGCATCTTTTCCTCCACCCGCCCGCCCGAGAGATTTAGGTATTGGGGGGCAAAGTCTCTCAGGCCCCCAGGTTGGAGCGAACATTAATTTCCCTCCGCACTCATTGGGGTGGGTTTGATGGATGTAGCCCCCCAGACCTCCTAAAAGTAGCGGAGCATATTTGCCATGGCTAAAAAGCTATCTGCTGCCGGAATGCGAGGTCAGCGCCTTCCGTGGCGGTCTGGCAATAACCATCATGGCAGCGGCAACAAAGTAGCTGAAAAGGAAGGCGGAGAAGGCTATTTGATAGCTCCCCGCCAGGTCATATGAAATACCGGCGGCCATAGGCCCAATGGCCATCGCTATATAAATAAAGGGCATGGTGAACCCTTGAATTATGCCCAAAGACTTTCGCCCGAAATAGTCGGCCCAGATAATAACCTCAAGGGTAAAGCTACCCCCTAGAGCCAACCCGCTCACAATGACATAGGCGAATGCCATGGGTGCGCTGTGAGTGAGCAGCAATATTATGAGGGCAACTCCGGAGGATGCCATCGTTGAAGCCAGGAGGTAGCCCACCCTCACCCTCTCCGCCAGCAGTCCCCATATCATGCCTCCAATTCCAATACAGGCGGCCCCTACACTCACCGCCAGGGCGGATACGGCGGCGTCAATGCCCTGATCCAGGAGGTAGGGCATAAGGTGTATGGTAACACCCGGCGCCGCCACCCCCCGGATAGCGATGGCGCTAGTTATCAGCCACAACGCCGGGGTCCTTAAAGCCTCCTGCAATGTCCACTCTGGCTCCGCCTCCGAGGGAAGGGCTGAAGGTTCTGCATCGGCCGGGTGCACCTCTGGAGGTAGGCCATCTGGGCGCAATCCCAGGTCTTCAGGTCGCCGCCGTAGGAACAGGGCTGCGGGCAGCACCACGATAAGGATTACAATGATGCCGATAACCATCCACGATACCCGCCACCCCATGGTCTGCATGGTGAAGTAGGCTATCAGCGGAAGGGTGGTGGCCCCCACTGACCGGCCGACATTGAGTATGGCCTGGGTGCGGCCCCGCTTGCGGATGAACCAGTTGGAGACGGCGGTGGTGCTGGAGATTCGCAGCACGCCCTGGGCCAGCATGCGGCTTATGCCAAAAGCGATGTAGAAGCCCCACACCCCCCTTACCCAGCCCAGGCTTATCAGCGAGACTCCCAGCATAAGCCCACCTATCGCCACCACCCGGCGGGCGCCGTAGCGGTCTAGCCACCGGCCCACCAGGGGCAGCACTGGGGCCATTGCCAGCGTGCCTAGGGAGACGGCTCCAGACATAAGGGTGCGGCTCCATCCCATCTCCTGTCCCATGGGAGTGATAAACAAGGTGAACACTGGCGGTGCCGTGGAGGTGGCGGCGAACAGCGTCATGGAGGTCACCCCCACTATCACCCAACCGTAGTAGAAGCGGTGGAACATCTCAGGTCACTTCCGCCGGCGGGTCAGACTGCAAGTTGACCAATATGGCGTCTATGGCCGAGGCCTATCGATAAGCAAATTGCCCCCCGCTCCCAGATCGTAGGCTGCTCTTGCGGTGCTACCTACGCCGAAATGCCATCCAGCATGCCTATGACCTCTTCCAGCTGCTGGCTGGCGGCATGGCTTAGGATGGCTAGGAAATCACGTACCCCCGCCTGGGCCACCTGATCCGTCTGGCGCTCTAGGAGGCTCTTACTCAGGGAAGAAGGGAGATACTTTGTTTCAGTTGAGGGAAACATCCTGCGGCCTGTGCCGCCACATAGAAAGACCGCTTTCAATGCCCTCCTCTCTTCTGCCAAAGGGAGCATATCTTCCGTTCATCCTCACTGTCAAGGGCGGCAACCATTCTTCCCCGCTCACCCCCCCACGATAATTATCGTGGGGGGGTGAGCCCCCCGCTCCCCCGGCGGACAGGGTGCATAGCTCCAGGGCTTATCTGATGGATGGGTGGGAAGTGGAAATTGGTAGCAAGACCGCCGGCAGGCCGTGGGGACAAGCCGCCCGCCGTACATATATAATGAGTTGTTGTGCTGAAAGGAGGCCGCCGTGCAGGAGCGTAAAAAGGAATTCACTACCGCATCGGGCATTCCCTTGAAGGACGTTTATACACATGAGGATGTCGCCCACTTGCGGCTGGAAGAGACCCTGGGTGCACCTGGTCAGCAACCCTACACCCGTGGCATCTACCCCAGCATGTACCGCAGCAAACTGTGGACCATCCGGCAGTTCACCGGCTTCGCCACCCCTGAGGAGACCAACCAGCGTTTCAAGATGGAATACGAGTTGGGCCAGACGGGGTTCTCCATCGCCTTTGACGCCGTTACAGAGAGCGGACTGGATCCAGATGACCCCCGGGTGGCGGGGGACGTGGGTATGGGTGGCGTGCCTGTGACCTCCCTGCTGGACATGGAGGCCATGTTTGATGGCCTGCCTATAGAAAAGGTCTCCACGGCCGTCATCGCCACGCCCTGGAACTCCTGCGCCTTGTCAGCCATGTATTTCGCCCTATCTGAAAAACGGGGCATACCCATGGAGGCACTTGATGGAACTACGCAGAACGACCTGCTCCTCTTTACGGGGTGCTGCAAGCTGACTGATATCGTTCCCCCCGGCGATATGCTTCGCCTCAGCGTTGATCTGGTGGAGTGGTGTGCCCAGAATATGCCCAAGTGGCACCCGGTCAGCTTTGCCTCCTACAACTACCGGGAGAACGCCATCTCTGCCCCCCAGGAGTTGGGCCTGCTATTCGCCAATACGGTGGCCTACGTGGATGAGGAGTTAGGCCGGGGCAGGCTAAAGATAGACGACTTTGCTCCCACCCTCACCTTTCATCTGGCGGCCCATAGTGACCTCTTGGAGGAGGTGGCCAAGTTCCGGGCAGCCCGGCGAATGTGGCACAAGCTGCTTACAGAGCGCTACGGTGCTAGGGATCCTCGCTCCTCGGCGTTCCGTACTCACATCCAGACCTCGGGCTCCACCCTCACCTACCAGCAGCCGTTAAACAACATCGTCCGGGTAGCTTACCAGTTGCTGGCCGCCGCCCTGGGTGGGGTGCAGTCCATGCACGCCACTTCTTATGACGAGGCCCTGTGCCTGCCCTCGGAGCAGGGCATCCTCATGTCCATTCGTACACAGCAGATAGCCCAGATGGAGGCTGGCGTGACCAGCGTGGCTGACCCCCTAGGCGGCTCTTACTACATTGAATGGCTCACCGACCAGGTGGAGCAGCGCTCGTGGGACTACATGCGCCAGATAGAGGATATGGGCGGGCTGGTGGCCTGTTTGGAGTCCGGATGGGTGCACCGCGAGTTCCAGAAGGCCATGTTGGAGCACGAGATGAAGCTGACCAGTGGGGAGAAGGAGGTGGTGGGGGTGAACAACTTTCATATGGAGGAGGAGCCTCATGATGTGCCCGTGTTCCGCCCCAACCCTAAATCGGTTGATATCCAGATAGCTAAGCTGGAGAAGCTCAAAGCGGAGCGGGACAACACCGAGGTAGGCTCGGCGCTAGCCCAGATAAAAGAGGCCTCCCAGCGGCAGGAGAATGTCATGCCGGCGGTGATACGGGCAGTGAAGGCCTATGCCACCCTGGGGGAAATCCAGGGTGTGTGGCGTGGAATGTACCCGCTGTGGCGCATGCCCATAGGAATATAGGCGAATGGATTCTGTCTACTGTGTCGTGAATCTGCTCCTCTGAGTTGAAGTGTAACGAACTTGTAGAGTGACCCGGGAACCATGTTCATATTATAATGTTACTGTAGCCCTCAGAACTGTGCCGGAGGATATGCTTGGGGTTTTACTTTTCGCCCCACTCCGCCTGAAATAGGGGAGAAAGGTGGTGCAGTAGAGGTATGGCTAAGCTTAATCCTCACCGGGTGCCCATGTCACGTCAGAAGCCGCAGGAGCGCCGGCGGAACTTTGATGAGGTGGCCTTGGGCTATTCACCGTCCGAGGCCATCGCCGAAGCCACCCGCTGTATACAATGTCCCAAACCCCAGTGTGTGCCCGGCTGCCCCGCAGGCATAGACATCCCTGGATTTATGCTGGCTATCAAAGAGGAGGATCCGGGACGGGCGGTGCGGGTCTTGAAGGACCGCAATAACCTGCCAGGGGTATGTGGCCGGGTGTGTCCACAGGAGACCCAGTGCGAAATACGGTGCGTGGTTGGGAAGAAAGGTGCCCCTATTGCCATAGGGGCGCTGGAGCGCTATGCCGCTGACTGGGAACTGGCCCATGGCCTTATGAACGCGCAGGTAGCACCACCTACTGGCAAGGGGGTGGCCGTGGTGGGTTCCGGCCCCGCGGGCCTCACCGCCGCTGCAGACCTGGCTCGCTTGGGGCACCGCGTCTCACTGTATGAAGCCCTCCACCTCCCCGGCGGTGTACTTGTGTATGGCATACCCCAGTTCAGGCTGCCCAAAGAGATTGTGGCCGCCGAGGTGGACTATATCCGCTCCTTAGGCGTTGAGGTGAGGACGGACTGGGTGGTGGGCCGTACCGTCACTGTGGACGAGGTGCTGTCTAGCGGCGCGGATGCGCTTTTTGTGGCCACCGGGGCTGGGTTGCCCATGTTCTTGGGGGCCCCCGGTGAGAACCTGGTGGGCATATTCTCCGCCAATGAGTTCCTAACTCGCATCAACCTTATGAAGGCCTACCTGTTCCCGGAGTACGATACTCCGGTGGTTCGGGGGCAGAAAGTGGTTGTGGTGGGTGGAGGCAATGTGGCTATGGATGCTGCCCGCTCTGCACTGCGCCTGGGGGGCGAAGTGACACTGGTATACCGCCGCAGCGAGGCCGAAATGCCCGCCCGGTGCGAGGAGATGGAGCATGCCAGAGAAGAGGGTATAGCCTTCTGCACTCTGAGCAACCCTATACGCTTTATCGGCGACGATAGCGGCTGTTTGACGGCGGTGGAGTGCCAGGAGATGGAGTTGGGGGAGCCGGATGAGTCCGGCCGCCGCCGCCCTCTGCTCCGGGAGGGCCACACCTTCACGCTGGAGGTTGATACCGTGGTAATAGCCCTGGGCACCACTTCCAACCCCCTGCTGCCCTCCGCCACGCCGGGACTGGCCACATCCAAAAGGGGCACGGTGGACGCCGATGAGGTGGGGAAGACCTCTAAGCTCTGGGTATGGGCCGCGGGGGATGTGGTCTCCGGTGCAGCCACCGTCATATCCGCCATCGGACAGGCTAAGCGTGCCGCCAAGGACATAGACGAGTTTTTGAAGACCGTTTAACGATAATTCTTGCTCCAGCCCACCTTTCTGATAGATAACTAAGGGGAGCGAAACCCCCTGGATACTCGTGTGTGGGCAGGCGGGAATTTAAATGCGTGCTAATGGTCTTGTCTAAGCAGAGGCTGACTGTTAACGAGGGTTCCATCCAAAGGAGTATAACCCCTTTGGCGAGGGTGTGGATGTGCCGCCCTAGCGGATATAAAACTGGGCGGCGGGGGGGGGGGGGGGGATAAAAAGTAGCCTGTTGCGAAAAACTTGGTCTCGCCCTTCGTGGGCAACCCTAAACTAAAGGGCACCATCCGTTAAGTGTCCTTAACCCTTTACTAGGAGCCATTGAATGAGACCAGTCTCATAGGCCTCGCAACCCGTTGTTTTGAAAAAGGACCGCGTTGCACCCGGCGCAAATAGGGGGATGCCTCCTCCAAGCGCGAGGGGGAAGATAGTCAGGAGCATCTCGTCAATGAGACCCTCATTGAGCATGGCCGTATTCACCTGGCCTCCGCCGACCAGCCAGATATCCTTGCCAGACTCTTTCTTCAATGAGCGCACGAAACCCGCAATGTCGCCTGAGATGAATCGCACGTGGGATGTATCCGAAGGGGGTGTGCCCCGGGTGAAGACGTAGTTGGTCTTATCCGGATAGGGGAACTTGGAGACAGTTAGCGTTA
>JASLXN010000290.1 GCA_030740315.1 Dehalococcoidia bacterium
AGCCGCTATTTCTGGAATGAGGTTGTTCCGGATGGGGACTGGGGCTCGGCCCTGGCCACCCGCCTTGTGGAGCGTCCTCCGTGTCCCCACAAAGACTTGATGGAACTACGCCGGGTAGACCACATAGTTGACCTGGCCCAGCAATGGGGGGTGAAGGGTGCGGTGCTCGCACTTCAGAAGTTTTGTGATACCCACCAGTTCGATACTCCTTACATTCAGAAAGCACTGGGAGAGAAGGGTATCCCGCTGCTGTCCCTGGAGTTTGACATAACAGTGCCTACGGGCCAGTTCCGCACCCGGTTGGAGGCCTTTCTGGAAATGATTGAAGCCGGAGTATAGGAGGCAACAACATGGCAGTAAAGGCTGATTACCAGACCCGGCCCATTGAGAGCTGGCAGCGCATGAAAGAGCTGCGGCGGTGGCACTTCCATCACACCTGGGAGGCTCAGAAACAGGGAGAGGTGATGGTGATGGGAATCGTGGAGTTCTCCCTGGGGCTATTCGCCGGACTGGGGGACTTCGCCAACCCTTCCTACGGTCCTTATTACACCGTCCTCACTCGGAACACACATCAGCTGGTGAAGGAGCTGGAGGCCACTGAGAGTTACGGGTTTGGCCGGGACATATGCGCCTCCATGAGGCTCCACCTGGGACAGCTATTGCTGGGGCACAGCACCAGCTCTCCCAAGGGGGATACTTTCAAACCGGACTTCATCCTACAGGCATGCTTCTGTCACTCCCTGGGGCGCACCGGCCAGTTCGCCGGACGCCACCTTGGTGTTCCTTTTTATACTATTGACTTTCCTCATACGGATACTCCCAACCGGCGGCGCTACCTGGTGGACCAGTTCAACGATGCCATCGAATGGATGGAGAAGGTCACCGGACGCACCTACGAAGACGAAAAGCTGATTGAGGCTACCAGGAACGAGTGGGAGACCCAGGTGTTATGGGCCAAGATATGCGAGCTTAATCAAGCGGTGCCCGCCCCGCTGGACCTGCGGCAGATGTGGTCGTTGCGTCTGCCGGCAATGACCATCAAGCACCGGAAGGAGTGTGTGGACTACTTCCACATGCTCCACGATGAGGTGAAGGGCCGTGTGGCCGATGGCATCTCTGCCCGTGGATTCGAGAAAGCCCGCCTGGTGCACGACCTTCTGCCACCCTACTTCGCCATCAACCTGCTGCGCTTCCCGGAGAGGTACGGTGCCTTGTTCATAGCGGGGGAGGCGGCCTTCGGTATGTGTGGTGCCTGGGACATTGACCAGGAGGGCAACTGGAAGGCGGCGGTGCCGCC
>JASLXN010000291.1 GCA_030740315.1 Dehalococcoidia bacterium
GGTCGATGAGCAGTCGGTCTATGTTTGGGAGCAACCCCTCCTGACTGTCCATCCGTGAGCCTGTTTCGTTCGCGCTATTGGTTTCATCCGGCCAACAATCAGTACCCGTAGAACTCCTGGGTCTGGACATCGGTGTAGGGGTCTGTTATGACATTTACTAGAGCGGGGACCCCGGCTTTGAAGGCACGCTCCAGGGCGGGGCGGATATCCTGAGGCCTCTCCACCTGCTCCCCATGGCAGCCGAAGGCCTCCGCCATCTTATCGTAGCGCTGGTGGCCCAGGTACTGGCCGGGGACTTTTTTGCCCTCCACCAAGGTCTCCCACGAGGCGTTGTTGTTGACCACCACCACCAGTGGGATATTGTTGCGCACCGCGGTGTCCATCTCCATGGCGTTCATGCCGAAGCCGCCATCGCCGGAGAGTGTCAGCACCTGCAAATCGGGGCGGGCGACCTTGGCCCCCAAGCCGAAGGGCACCCCCACGCCAATGCAGCCAAAAGGGCCGCAGTTGAGGCGGTGGCGGGGGGAGTGGGTGGGGATTATCTGCCGGCCCCAGTTGAGGGTGACATGCCCATCCACGGCCAGGATGGCGTCCCGGTCCAAGAAATCGGCCACCTCCTTACAAAGCCGCATGGTAGTGATGGGCATATGGTCCGAGATTAGTTCCGGCTGTAGCTTGGCCCAGCGGCGGGCGTTGTCTTGGCGCAGCTTATCCACCCACGGGGAGGAGCCCCAACCCCGCAGTTTGCCCCTAGCCTCCTGCGTAAGCTGCTGGAGCACCATCTTGGCGTCTCCCACGATACCCAGGTCCACAGGGCGGTTGTGGCCGATGTATTCAGCGTCTATGTCCACCTGGATTACTTGGGCATCCGGGGCGAAGCGGGGGGCACGCCCGAAGGAGAGAATCACATTGAAACGGGTGCCGATAACCAGCATTACATCCGCTTCCCGGAAGGCCAGGCTGCGGGCACCGGGGAAGCATAAGGGGTGGTCTTCAGGTATAATGCCCCTGCCTTGGGGGGTGGTGTAGAAGGGGATACCGGTGGTATCCACGAACTCCCGCAGGTCCTCGGCGGCATCGGACCACAGAGCGCCGGAGCCGGTTATCACCACGGGGCGTTGGGCATCAGCCAGCATGTTTATAGCTTGGGAAACGAGGCCTGGGTTGCCCTGTGGGCGTGGTAGTGGTGGGGCCTGGGGAGGAAAATACACATCACCCTCCTCCAACCGCTGGTGGAGCACATCGCCGGGCAGGTCTACATACACCGGGCCGGGGCGGTT
>JASLXN010000292.1 GCA_030740315.1 Dehalococcoidia bacterium
TAACCACGCTGCTGGTAGGCAAAAGAAACCCCCAGGGCACGCACGGCCCGAGCTATGGTGGGGAAGTAGGGCAGGCCCTGGGCTGAAAGCAGGGAAAGGCCCTGTAACCGCTCCGGGCTGCCCAAGGCCCAGACGGAGGTCGGCTTGGGCACGCCCGCGGCACAGTATTCTCGCAGGACATCCGTGGTGTCAAACGGGGAATCGGGAATGACATGTGTCACCAGCATCAGTGCATCCAGGCCGGGGTCATCGCCGAGAGCACGGAGGGCGGCGGCGTAGCCGGGGAGCAGGCGGGGCATATCCAGCATCTGCCACACATCCACGGGGTTGTGAATGGACACCAGGCCGGGCAAAGCCTCCCGGATGCGCTCTATAGTTGAAGGGGCCAAGGAAGGCACCTCCAAACCCAAATTGTGACAGGCATCGGCGGCCACAGCGCCCCCGGCACCAGTAGTGGTGAGAATGCCCACCCTCCGCCCCTTCACCGGCGGAAGGCAGCCCAGCGCCAGAATGTAGTCACACATATCATCCATGTCATAGGCCCGGAACACCTCGGCTTGGTGAAAAGCGGTCTCATAGATCTCATCCCTACCCGCCAGGGAACCCGTATGTGATGCCACAGCCCTCATGCCGGCAGCGGTGCGCCCCGCCTTGAGAGCGATGATCGGTTTGCGCCGAGTGGCCCTCCGGCAGGCTTCCATCAGCCGCCTACCGTACGATACTCCTTCAATATGCAGCACTATAACCCGCGTGCTGCTATCCTCCGCCAGGTAGTCCACGCAATCGGCATGGTCCACATCACACATGTTACCCAGGTCTATCATCTTGCTGATACCTATATGAGCATGATTGAGGAAGAACTCCCATGGGAAGAGGGCGCTCTGTACAACGAAAGATACAAGCCCGGGCCGACGGAACCTCGGTAAGAACGGAATCGAAAGCAGCGGAAGACCGGCATCCAGGTCTATAGTGCCCTGGGTGTTGGGCCCCATCAGCCTTAGACCACCCCGGCGGGCCGTGGCCACCATGCCATCCTGTAGCAACCTTCCTTCCTTCCCTCCCTCGGCAAAACCAGAGGTGGTAATGATGGCCGCCTTCACCCCGTGGCGGGCGCAGTCCTCTATCACGCCGGGGATAGCAACCGGGGCCACGGCTATGATAGCCAGCTCCGCCGGTTCAGGAAGGTTATCCTGGCTGGTATAAGTGGTCCTTCCTAGCACCTCCCCACCACGGGGGTTTA
>JASLXN010000293.1 GCA_030740315.1 Dehalococcoidia bacterium
ACTGAGCAGGTGGGTGTGAAATAGAATGCCCGGTAGACGCCGCTATGAGCGGAGGGTGGGCAGGGCTACTCCGGGATGGGGGCAACCTACCTGGTAACAAAGATGGCGGCAAGGACGTACAGCAGGATACCCAACCCCTCGGGGAAGGCCAAGGCCACAAAGATTATCCTGACCAGCACGGGGTCGATATCAAAGTAGTCGCCTAGTCCTCCGCATACCCCCCATATCTTCCGGTTGGTTGTGCTGCGATAGAGCTTCCTGGCCATGAGCCCCCTTTCTGCATTCGGCCTGGCCTAACGGTGGGCGGAACCAGCTACTCAAACTCGCAATGAGTCCGTATCTTCCAATACGATACGTTTGATGCGAGCTTGTAATCAGCAAGACGGCTGGTTTCAGAGTAGACAATAAGATCGACTTTTTGTCCGAGGCAGGCTTATTCCCGAGAGACGGCCTCAGCCCCATCCTAAATCCCCCCAAATTAGCTCCCGGCGGTGGAGCGGGCGAAGCTGGGGCCGAAGTAGAGGGGCAGCAGGTGGCGGTACTCAGCCTCCGTATAGGGGCCGGCCTCCACGAACTCCTTTGCCTCATCCAAGATGGCGTCCAGGCTACCCAGCTTCAGGTAGTGCTGCAGTCCATCCTCTTGGCTGTGGCCAGCGGCCTCGGCCAGAAGGGTGATGTAGTTCTTTATCTGGAAAGGGTAGTCCTCCCCAATCACACTAAAGAAGCGGTGGCACCCCTGACAGGCGTTGGCCAACAACTGAGCGCCGGTATCCTGTGCCTCGTCCAGGGCCTTGCGCCGCATGGCGCCGGCTATATTTGGGTAGTAGCGCTGGGCGGCACCGCCGCAGCATAGGGCGTTTTCCCGGTTGTGGGCCATCTCCACCAGGTTCAGGCCTGGAATAGCCCGGAGCAGAGTCCTCACCGATTCGTACTCCCCGTCCTTACGCCCGAGGTTGCATGGGTCCTGATAGGTGACCTTGGCCTCCACCGGCGTGTTGAGCTTGAGCCGGGGCAGCAGCTCCACCAGGAGCCTGGAGACATGGAGGGCTTCAAATGGAATATCGGTGTATTTGGGGAACTCGTGCCTGGTAAGGTGGTCGCAGGTGCCGCACCAGAAGAACACCCTCCTGGGTTGGAAGGAGGCCAGCGCTTGGATAAAGTCACCGGTGACCTTCTCCGCCTTCGCCAGCTCACCTCGCTGCAGGAATTTGGACCCACAGCAT
>JASLXN010000294.1 GCA_030740315.1 Dehalococcoidia bacterium
CCAGTTTCTATCGAATATTATGTCAGCGCCATCGTCCAAGAGCCTCTGAAGGTTTGGGTCTTGCGCGTGTATCCTGCCGAGTCGCCCGGCGATATTCTTAACTGCCCTACCGGTAACAGTTATACTGCCCGCCCATTCGGGACCGGCAAACTTGCCTGCGACCCCTCCAGCCTCAGCGGCGACGTCTGCGGCTGCGGCTGCGGTGCCGGGGGGAGCCCCGGTCCTTGCGGCACCCTCGCCCAACCCTATTGCCACATCTCCGCCAGCCGTGACACTACGGTAGCCAGCCTGTGTCATTTCGTCCGCTACAGGAGCGGCTTTCTTAAGGATTACATCTGCGTCAGCAGGGCTTATAAGGTGTCCCGCCTCACCAAACACCTGTGCTTTTAGGCGTCGGGCCATAACGGTTACCAACTCAGCGTATTCTTCAGGTGATGTTCTCTTGATATATTCTCTAATAAAATCAGGGCTTTTCATTTCGCGGGCAAGAATAGCCACGATGTCATCTGCGTTACGCCCCACCAGTGCGGCCAATTTGCCGCCCTTAACCGCGGCACCCCCCGTACCGGCTTGGCCCCCGGTAAATGCCGCGGTTCCCACCGAACCTATCATGCCCACCATGAGCGGTAAATACTCGTAAGCACCGCCAGCCAGCCCGTACTCATCTAATGCTGCCCGTGTGCCATACTCGAACACCGTGCCAACCGGGTCCAGTGCCTCTGCCAACTCGACTATATCTGCTTTGTTTTGGCCAGTGAGTTGCGCCACCATCCCGCCACCAGCCATAGCCTGTAACTTACCCAGAGATACTAGTGTATCTAAAGCCGCCCGAAGGAGAAAGGACTTAGCCTCGTCGTTAAAGCTATTCAGCGCAATAATTTCAGGTTCTGGGGGAGCCGCGGTGTGGGCGGAACCAATTTGTTGCTGTTCCGCTATCCAGACCGGGGCACGGGCTATCTCTTCTTGAAACTCCTGCTCATCTTCTTCCGTTTCTGACGGACGGCCCTGTGGTCCGCCCATCGGACGGCCACCGGGAGTTTGTTGAGTGGTGGGAGGTCTAACAGCACGGACCTCGGCAGCGGTCTGAAACTTCTGCATCTCCGCAGCCGCAGCGGCCGCCTCTTGCTGGCGTTGGCGCTGTGCATCATTTCTGGCTTTTTCGCCTTCCCAG
>JASLXN010000295.1 GCA_030740315.1 Dehalococcoidia bacterium
GCATCCAAAGCGTCCACAATCTCATCTGCAGCATTGTTGGCAAAAGCCAGATCCACGCAGTCCGCACGATCCACTTTGCCTTTGAAAGAATATGCCTGCTCTACAAACGGGAGCACGCTCTCCCAGGGCGGCAACGTCATAGTCTAACACCTCACTAATGAATCAATGTCAAATAAGACCGGAGGCCATTATATCACAGGCCAGGTACCGAACACTAACCGTAGCACCCTCCCCTCGTAGAACAGTGATATCGCCCCAGACCTTCTTACCCCTCCTGTATATAGTCCATAAGCTGCCGATAGCGCTCAGGCATTTGTGCTTGGAACCGCATATAGGCAGGTATAGGGTAGCGCTGTAGCCCGCTCTTGTGGCCGGTCTCCAGCCCTTTGGCCACATCATCCGCAAGTGAAAAAGGCATGGTAAAGGCCATCTCGTGGTCTTGGGCCAAGCCGAAGATGCGGTCACCGTTACAAGGCAGCACAAAGTGGCACTCCTCGCTGACCATGGGGTGGGTTATGAGGTCGGCGCAGTCCATGCCTCCGGAGGCGATGGCCTGAACGGTCCCGCCACGAAAGAATACCGCACCCTGCACCAAGCGCATCACCTGTGCCGAGTTGCCGTAGACGATGACCACATGCGGCTCGAAGGTGGCGTTGGTGATAGGGGCGAACACAATGTACTTGTAGCGTCCGTAGTCCAGACGCTTTATTGAGGTGTGGGCGTTGTGGGCCGCCTCCGGGGAGGGGAAGGGGCCAGGGTACTCACCGCTGAGGAAACCCTCCTTGGCCGGTTGGAACCCCAGAGTTAGTGCCCCGTAGGGACAGGTCTGGTCTTCCGTGTCCATCGCGATGGTCCACCCGTAGCGGCGTGCGGTGCCCCAAGCCTGGCATGTCGGCATGGGGCCTCCCAGGTCCTTGACCGGGCGGCGTGCCCTAGGGGGTAACTCCTGCTCACTCTCCACCATACGCACCGCCAAGGGAAAGGTCTGCGGCCTCACATAGAGGTTCAATGCTTCATTAAACTGCGCTAGATCCAAAAAGGCTCCTTTCGCTGTCTCAGATACAGTCAGTATAGCACGGCACTCCTTCTCTTGGAGGACGCATCTCCACATTTTCAGGTCTTGTCCCTCG
>JASLXN010000296.1 GCA_030740315.1 Dehalococcoidia bacterium
GAGTGCCTGGCTGGGAGCCAGTTCGGGATAGATACCCACATAACCCTTGTATACCAGGAAGGTGCTGCCGTTGATGTTATCCCCTGCATCGGAGGCAAGGAATGTAATCAAAGGGGCAATGTCATTGGGGTCGAGGGCCTGTAACTCTTCCACGAGGTCGCGGCGGCCTGCCCGCTCCCAGTTGGCTATTAACTCCGGGTTGATGGTCATGCGTGTGGCGGCCCGGGGCCGGATGGCGTTACAGGTCACACCGTACCGGCCCAGGTCACGGGCGGCGGTGCGGGTGAACCCCACAATACCCTCTTTAGCTGCCGAGTAGTTGGCCTGCCCCATGTTGCCTAGGCCCGCTTGGGATGAGGTGCTGATGATGCGCCCAAAGCGTTGCTGCCGCATAATGGCGGAGGCATGGCGGGTGCAGAAGAATGTGCCGTAAAGGTGTACCTTGAGGACCATGTCCCATTCATCTTCGCCCATATTGAATACCATGCGATCCCGGAGGACACCTGCATTGTTCACCAGGATATCAATACGGCCGAAGTTGTCCATGGCAGCCTTGATGATGTTTTCGGCACCCTGCCAGGTGGTAACTGAGTCGTAGTTGGCTACACCGGCACCTCCGGCCTTTTTGATTTCGGCCACCACGTCATCAGCGGGGGCAGAGGCTCCTCCACTCCCGTCCACACCGCCACCCAGGTCATTGACTACCACTGAAGCGCCGTAGGCGGCCAGCGATAGCGCCTCGCCTCGGCCGATTCCTCGCCCGGCGCCGGTTACTACGGCCACCTTGCCTTTGAGAAGCTCACCCTTCATATCGGATCCTCCTTTACATGCTATCTATCATAACTTGGCTAATTGACTGTTATGCTGGGGATAGGCCATCTACACATAGCACAGCCCTCTGCGAGAGCGTCGCCGGAGCGTGCCAGTACTCCGAATGGGGCGTGGCCTCTAAGCTTCCCGCTTATTTGCGCGAGGGCAGGGCTACCACTGCTTTGCCCGGTGTGGTCTTCTTGCCCTCTGAAGTCTCAGCCCAGATATCGCATTCCACTATTTTATCGCCGTCGGCCTCGTACTTGCTGGTAATTGTTCCCTTACAGATGATGTCCTGT
>JASLXN010000297.1 GCA_030740315.1 Dehalococcoidia bacterium
CCTCCAGTTGGCAGGGGATGAAGATCGCTGCAGCAGAAGAAGGAGCCAAATGAAACGCACTAAAATATGTGACATCTTGGATATCCAGTATCCCATAGTCCAGGCCCCCATGGGTTGGATTTCCGGGGCAGAACTGGTGGCGGCAGTGTCCAACTCCGGAGGCATGGGCACCATCGGCCCTGGGGTTGGACAAGAGGTGGTGAGCCGGGATCCTGAGGTGGTGGGTGAGATACTGCGCCGGGAGATACGCAAGACCCAGGAACTTACCTCTAAGCCCTTCGCCGTGAATTGCCCCGTCGGACGCCGGGGCAAGGCGGTGTGCGATAGACGGTTGGAAGTGTGCATTGAGGAGGGGGTGAAGGTTGCGGTGGTGTCCATGGGTTCCCCCGACGAGTACACCAGGCAGATGCACGATGCCGGCATGAAGGTTATCCATGTGGTAGGCTCCTCCCGGCACGCTCTCAGGGCGCAGCAATCTGGGGTGGATATTGTGGTAGCCCAAGGCCATGAGGCCGGAGGCCACTCCAGCCCGGATGAGATACCCAGCCTGGTGCTGGTGCCGCAGGTGGTGGATGCGGTCAGCATTCCGGTGCTCGCCGCCGGTGGTATCGGCGATGCCCGTGGGGTGGTGGCCTCCATGGCCTTGGGTGCAGAGGGAGTTTACATGGGCACCCGCTTCATGCCAACAATGGAGTGCACCTGCCACCCAGCGGTGAAGGATGCCATCGTCAGTTCCCGCGACGATAGCTATGTGGCCTACGGAAGGCGGGTGTATTCGATCACTAGATCCATAAAAAATGAGTTCACCAAGAAGTTTCTGGAGATGGAGTTCGCCGGGGTGCCCGCGGAGGAACTGAGGGCCTTTGATCGCTACTACGACCCCGGAGACGACGACCGCCACCGTATGATAAGGGGCCTCAAGGATGGTGAAATGGAGTGGGGAGCGGTGCCTATGGGGCCTATAGGCGGACTGGTGAAGGAGATAACCAGCGCAACCGATGTTATGAAGGACCTCATAGGGGGCTATGACTCTGTCATGGCCCGCCTGAAGGACTGAGAAAGGGGACTACTTACTAACCTTTGGCACCCCATATGCTGGGTAGCT
>JASLXN010000298.1 GCA_030740315.1 Dehalococcoidia bacterium
CCCATACGGTCCCCCATAACCGGGACTAGAAGCCGGCTGATCAAGCTGCCGATCGTAAAGTTAATGTAGACTCCGGCGGCCTTCTCCGCGGACAAGCCCTGGTCCACGGCCATGGCCACCAAGAGTACTATGATACTGCTGTGGCCAACACATCCCCAGAAGTGAATGCCAATGAGGTTCCAGAAGGCACCGGTGCGCCGGGCCTGCTGGAGGAACACCCTGGACCTTATCTTAGCCGTATCACCCTGCAGCCTTCTAATGGGCTCATCTCCAGGAGCACCCAAGGGCCTCAAGCCTATCTCAGCAGGCTCGTTGTAAAAGGGCCATATAAGCAACAGCAGGATTGCCCCCCCTACCAGTCCAGGAAGCCAGAAAGTCCACTTCAAGCCGAACCGATCCAGGACCAAAGTTATCAGAAGACTCAGCAGAATCGCTCCTATCCCCCGGAAAAACCACAAAGTCCCTATGGCCACCCCCAAGTGGGTCCTGAACCACAGGGTGATACCCGATACTGTGACTACTGTGAAAACTGTGGTGGCAACGCCCAGCATGACACCGAAGAAAAGGTAGAACTCCCACAGGTGGGTCATGGTGCCGGTGAGCGACATGCCAGCAATGAACAAAATGGCCCCAAGGAGCATGGCCCAACGACCTCCATATCTGTCCGCCAGCCAGCCTATCACGGGGGCTACCAGCGCCAAGGTGAGCCACTGGAGAGTGAAGGCGAAGGTTATAGCTCCGTAGCTCCAGCCGAACCCCCTGCCAGGGTCCCGCAAATAGGGCACCACAATGCTGGTAGCAAATCGCACAGGGGAGGTGATCGTCCCCATCACCGAAGCTATGGCCACGATGACCCAGCCGTAGTGTATCCTCCATGTTCCAAAGGTTCTCATATCGATTTAAGGCAAAAAGGAAGCCCGCTATGCCGGATCGTGCATCCGCAATGCGTTGATGTCCTCACAGGAAGGGCCTGCGGAAAGAGCGAACCAGCCTCAAACCCCTCTCGGCGGAGGAGAGTATTCGATAACGTGGTCTT
>JASLXN010000299.1 GCA_030740315.1 Dehalococcoidia bacterium
CTATCGGCCCGGGGAGAAATCCTCTCCCACAAGGTCATCCACGGCGGTATTGTCAATGAAGCCGCTGCCCTGGCCTCGCTGGAAGGGGCCCTAGAGGGGGCCGGGGTGGGCCGGGCGGAGTTGGGCTACCTGGTGACCACAGGCTACGGGCGGATCATGGTGAGCTTCGGCGATAAGAATATCACCGAGATCAGTTGCCATGGCCGCGGCGCCCACCATATCAGCCCGGGGGTGAGGACCGTCATCGATATCGGCGGCCAGGACAGTAAGGCGATTGCCCTGGATGGTGATGGAGGTGTCTCCAACTTCGCCATGAATGATAAGTGCGCCGCCGGTACCGGCCGGTTCCTTGAGGTGATGGCCCATGCCCTGGGGGTGCCGCTGGAGGAGATGGCTGAGCTGTCGCTCCGATCCCGGCACCCGGCTCAGGTGAGCAGCGTCTGCACCGTTTTTGCCGAATCGGAGATAATATCGCTGGTATCCCAGGGCGGCTCGACGGTGGATATCATCGCCGGGATCCATGAGGCCATCGGGCGGAGGATGCGGGGCATGGCGACGACCATCAGTCCCCGGGCCCCGGCCATGATGACCGGCGGTGTGGCCAAGAACCAGGGGGTGGTGGGGGTGCTCAACCGCCGTTTGGGCATCGAATTATCGGTCCCCGAGGAGCCGCAGATCGTGGGGGCCTTGGGGGCGGCCCTGTACGAGGCTAGGGGGAAACCCCCTAAAACCCCCGGCAAAGGGGGGTGGGGTTCGGCCGTGGAAAGAGATCTCATTTTGCCCCCGGTTTCAGTGGCATAGCGGCCGCGCCAGCAGGTTCTGTTCCGACAACAGGACCCGGAGGTTGTGGCGCATGTCCGAGGCTTTTAATTCCAGGCCGGTCCGATAGGCCCGGAACCTTCCCTTGGTGTCGATGAGCACCAGCCCGGCAAGTCCTGTCCCATGGCCCAGGTT
>JASLXN010000029.1 GCA_030740315.1 Dehalococcoidia bacterium
AATACTGCCCAGGCCAACGCGGCAACGCCGGAGCATCGCCCGTGCGGGGGATCGGTGGGTGTAGTGCCCCCCCCCCCCCCGGCCTGGGCCACGCGGCGGGGGGGGGGGGGCGAATAACAAAGGAGAGCATGGCTGCTAAATGCTATATTCTGATTGAGACAGCCGTGGGCAACACCCGGAATGTGGCCACCGCTGTGAAAGCTTTGGCTGAGGTCAAGTCAGTAGACCTGGTGACAGGCCCTTATGACATCATTCTGGTTGTGGAGGCCCAAGACCTGCACAGCATCGGTGAGTTCGTCATCGCCAAGGTGCATACACTGCCCGGGGTGAACCGTACCGTCACCTGCATGACCGTCTGAACAGTCCAGCGAACTAGTGTTATACACGGGTCTGCTATACTGATGTCCATCCGAGATGGTGGCAAGGCTACTGCAGTGACTCAAACAGGAGGTCTGACATGGCACACGGCTACACCGGCAGGATACTCAGGGTTGACCTCTCCACGGGCAGCCTCACCACCGAGGAGCCTCCGGAAAACTTGTACCGCCGCTATTTTGGTGGAGAAGGATTTGTCGGCTACTTCCTGCTAAAGGAGCTTCAGCCGGGGATAGAGCCGCTGGGGCCGGGCAACAAGCTCATCTTCGCCGCCGGGCCGCTCACAGGAGTGCCGGTGGGGGGCTGTGGCCGCCACAGCGTGGGGGCCAAGTCGCCACTTACCGGGGCCTTTGGGGAGGCGGAGGCGGGGGGCTACTGGGGGGCGGAGCTCAAGATGGCCGGTTTTGACGCCGTCATCGTGGAGGGCAGAGCAAAGGACCCCGTGTATCTTTTCATCCAAGACGGACGCGCGGAGCTAAGAGACGCCCGCCCGCTGTGGGGCATGAAGACCCTGGAGTGCCAGGAGGCCATACGGCAGGAGTTGGGGGACCCCGGCGTGAAAGTGGCCCAAATTGGCCCCGCTGGGGAGAACCTGGTACGCTACGCCTGTATCGTGAACGACCTGGACGCCTTTGCCGGGCGCACCGGCCTAGGGGCGGTGATGGGCTCAAAGAATCTCAAGGCTCTGGCCTGCCGCGGCCGTAAGCGAATATCGCTGGCTGACCCTCAGGCGGTGACAGACATCGGCCGATGGGTCAGGGACAATGCCCCTGTCACCAACAAAGCCATGCGGGATCTGGGCACGGCATCGGTGGTGCTGGGCCTCAACCGCAAAGGGGGCCTCCCCACCCACAACTTCCAGATGGGGGCCTTTGACGGCGCCGACCGCATCAGCGGCGAGGCCATGAGGGATTCTATCCTGGTGGGCCGGCGGAGCTGCTACGCCTGCCCCGTACAGTGCAAGCGCGAGGTAAAGGTGGACGCCCCTTACCCAGTGGACCCTCGCTACGGCGGGCCGGAGTACGAGACCATCGGCTCACTAGGCTCCAATTGCGGTATAGACGACCTACGGGTAATCGCCAGGGGAAACGAACTGGTGGCGGCCTACGGGCTGGACAGCATATCCTGCGGCTCGACCATCGCCTTTGCCATGGAGTGCTTTGAGCGGGGATTGCTAACCCCTGCCGACACTGCAGGCCTGAACCTGCGCTTTGGCAATGGGGACGCCATGTTGGAGATGGTGGAGCGTATAGCGCTCCGCCAGGGCCTGGGCCACCTGCTGGGCGAAGGGGTAGCCCGGGCCTCCAAAATTATTGGGCGGGGCACTGAGGAGTTCGCCCTCCATGTGAAGGGCCAGGAGATTCCTATGCACGAACCGCGCTGGAAGCAGGGCATGGGTGTGGGCTATGCCATATCTCCCACCGGTGCCGATCACTGCCACAACATCCATGACTCCAACTACACCGGCATGGGTATGCTTATGGAAGACCTGCAGTCCCTGGGGGTGGTGGAACCCCTGCCCGTGGATGACCTCTCCTCGGCTAAAATGAGGCTGCTCGCCTACCAGTCGCTCTGGATACACTTCATGAACTGTGGTGTATGTTGCTACTTTGTGATGATGTACGGAGGGGTGGGCTTCCAGCGCACGGCAGATCTGGTCAGCACCGTCACCGGGTGGAACACCAGTGTGTTTGAGCTGATGAAGGTGGGGGAGCGCGCCGCTACCCTAGCCCGGGTCTTCAACATCAGGGAGGGCCTTAGCCCCCTGGACGACACCTTGCCCCGACGTTTTTTCTTCGCCCAGTCTCAAGGGTCCCTAGAGGGTGTGGCGCCAACTCCGGACGCGGTGCGGTACGCGAGGGACTCCTACTACGACATCATGGGGTGGCCCCATGGCCGCCCCTCTCCCGGCAAGCTGGCGGAACTGGGCCTAGACTGGGTGACACCCGTGCTGGAGGGCAAGTAGGGGCTTACTCTTGGGATGGGAGGTGGGCCGCCTGCCACAGGCGGTCTACCGTGCGGCGCACCACCTCGTGGGAAAAGCCCCGGCGGCCCAGAAAGCCCCCAACTCTGCGCCGGAAGGCCGGGTAGCCCAGAGACGACCACCTAGACACCTTTTTAAGTCCGGCGCGGTAGGCGGCAGCCTCATCGTCCAGCCCCCAGATGGTATCGGCGGCTGTTTTGGAATCAACCCCTTTGCGGCGTAGCTCCCCCTGTATGAGGCGAGCGCTGCGGGGGCTTGTCGTCTCCCTAGAGTCACGCCACATGCGGGCGAAGGCGATATCGTCCACCAGGCCCTGCAGGGCCAGGCGCTCCAACTCTTCCATCACCGCCGTAACCGGGAACCCCCGGCGGAGCAAGCCTTGTTGCATCTCAGCGCGGCTCCAAGGCCGATAGGTGAGGAGGCGCAGGGCAGCCACATGACAGCGGTGGGCTAGGTTGCTCTCCAACAGGGCATCTATCTCAGCACCGGAGATCTCATTGCCTACCGCCAACCCTACGGCCGCCTCAGCCCTCAGGGCGAAGGCGAAGTGACCGTCCAGGTACACCATGAAACGGTTGCCCCGGCCTCTTTTTAGGGCGGTTACGGTGGGCATAGCCCCCCTACATCGGAGGTGTGCGCCTAATGCCTACCATAGCGGAGGTCCCTCCACGATGATGGACCGGTTTACGGAAGACAGGTTGGGGCATCCAGTTGCCGCCATTGTTCGGCGCAGCTCCTCGGTCATTTTATCAATCAAGAGCGCCACGGCTTCGGCGCCGCCCACACCCATAGCCAGCAGCAGGGGCGAGGCAAAGCCCACCGCCCTAGCTCCGAGGGCCACGGCTTTAAGGATGTCGTTGCCGGTCTGAAATCCCGTATCCACCAGCACGGTCGCTTTATCGCCCACGGCATCGGCAATCCGGGGAAGAGCTATCAGAGAGGGCACGGTAAAATCAATGGCGCTATAGCCGTGGTTGCTCACCAGTATGGCAGAGGCACCCAGCTCAACCGCTTTCTGGGCATCCCGCACACCGAGCACGCCCTTGACGATGAACGGCAGCTTGGACTGCGATATCACCTGACGCAGCTCATCGGTGCGCTGCGGGCCGAAGGTCTCCGCCATCATGATCAGGTCACCCTTCTGTAGCGACCCGTAGAAATGGTCAATATCCATGCCCACGGCGGCACACCCCCGGCTCTCGGCCTCGCGGACTTTCTCGTAGATAAGCTCAATGTTCCGGTACGGCTTCACTATTTTGACCACAGGCGCACCCGTGTCTATGGCCTCCTGGAGCTCCCGGGAGCCACCGATGCCCAGCATCATCATGGCACCGGAGCCGGCCACCCCGCGCGCGATATCGGTAAGGTCGTTTTCGGACATGTCCTCCACCTTGGATAAGGGAGAGCAGAATATGGGCGTCTTAAGCTGGGTGCCGAAGATATTGAAGCCGGTATCCGCCTCCACTGGGTCAAAATAGTTGGGCTCGAAGAAAAGGTTGTCCAGATACTTGCGGTTAGCTTCGACTTGGGCACCGATGCTGCTCTGAGGCGGGAAGCGCCGGGTCCAGCCCCGTTGCGCCAGGTTCTCCCTGCCCCTGGCGTATATCTGTGAAATGGTAAGCGGTTTTTCCTCCATGGTGGCTCCTTTGTAAACCCGTTAGTCCTATCTCGTATGAGTGGTAAGGCGAAGCAGTCATACAATCAGATTTGCTCTCACCCACCCGCGTCATATTTGCGGAGGGTTTCGCCACTTAAGTCCCTATAAGTGTGCCCACCATTCGGTGATTGCTGGAATTACTCCTCGTCCTGCGGCTCCTCCAGCGTGAGGGTCTGGGGGAGGGTGGAGCCGCGAAGAATGCCCTCTATTTCGGCGGCCACGGCGGGGTTGTCCCGCAAAAAGTCCTTGGCGTTCTCCCTGCCCTGGCCCAGCTTCACATCCTCGAAGGAGAAAAAGGCGCCGCTCTTCTTTACGGCACCCATCTCCACACCCAGGTCTATCAGGGTGCCCTCCCGGCTTATGCCCCGGTCGAACATAATGTCAAACTCGGCGGTGCGATAGGGAGGGGCTACCTTGTTCTTCACCACCTTGGCCCGCACCCGGTTGCCCACCACATCCGAGCCTACTTTGATGGACTCAATCCGCCGGAGGTCTATGCGCACCGAGCTGTAGAACTTCAGCGCCCGGCCTCCGGGCGTTACCTCCGGGTTGCCAAAGAACACCCCCACCTTCTCCCGTAGCTGGTTGATGAAGATTACGGCAGTGTGGGAGCGGCTTATAGCGGCGCTGAGCTTTCTGAGGGCCTGGGACATTAGCCGTGCCTGAAGGCCAACGAAGGCGTCCCCCATCTCCCCCTCCAACTCCGCCTTGGGCACCAGGGCGGCCACGCTGTCCACCACGACAACATCCACAGCACCGCTGCGCACCAGGGTCTCGGTTATCTCCAGGGCCTCCTCCCCCGTATCCGGCTGGGAGATGAGCAGGCCGTCCAACTGCACGCCGCAGCGATTGGCGTAGGAGGGGTCCAAGGCGTGCTCGGCGTCTATATATGCGGCGGTGCCGCCCAGCCTCTGGGCCTGGGCTATGACATGTTGGGCCAGGGTGGACTTGCCGGAAGACTCGGGACCAAACACCTCAGTCACTCTGCCCCGGGGGATGCCGCCGGCACCCAGGGCCAAGTCTAGGCTGAGGGAGCCGGTAGGGATAACCTCCACTGCCATGCTGCCGGAAATCTCTCCCAGCCGCGTTACGGCGCCCTTGCCAAACTGCCGCTCTATCTGCGCTAAAGCTATCTCTAAAGCCTTGCCCCGTTCCGCCCGTTCCGTCTGTACCATCTCTGCCCTCCGTTGGCACCCATTATAGCACACCGCACCGTGCCTTAATCTGACATTCTTAACGCTTGCCAACCCTTTTGTTCACAACGGGTCTCCAACTCGCCCACCCACCTGCCCGAAAGGTAGATTCAGGGCTTCGGCCCCCAATGTCATTCTCGGACGGGTGGGTGTGAAGGGCAGGTTGTCGTCCTGAGCATTGCCCTGCTATATTGGGTGGGATGGCTGTAGGGTTAGTCTATCACCCCGTATATCTGGAGCACGATACCGGCCACCACCCGGAGCGTGCTTCCCGGCTGGTAGAGATTAAGGCCGCCCTAGAGCGGGACGGACTGTGGCCCCGCCTGCACCACCTCTCCCCTCGCCCTGCAACCGAGCCGGAGTTGCTTGAAGCACACTCCCAGGAGCACATCCGCTGGGTAAAGAGCCAGGCGCAGCAGGGTGGCGGCTGGGTGGATATGGATACCATACTCTCCGCAGGCTCATACCAGGCCGCACTTTACGCCGCCGGGGGCGCTATCGTCGCTGCGGAGGCGGTGCTGAAGGGCGATGTTTCCCAGGCCTTGGCCCTGGTGCGGCCACCGGGACACCACGCCACGCGGGATCAGGCCATGGGCTTCTGCTTAATCAACAATATGGCTGTGGCCATCCATGCGCTCCTGGCAGGTGGGACGGCACAGCGTATTTTTATCTTTGACTTCGATGCCCACCACGGCAACGGCACCGAGGCCGCTTTCTACTCCGACCCCCGGGTATTTTTCTTCTCCATGCACCAGCACCCCCTTTACCCGGGCACAGGGCACGCCGACCACATGGGAGATGGGGAGGGGAGGGGCACCACCATCAATGTGCCACTGCCCCCGGAGTGCGGCGATGAGGAGTTCCGGCAGGTGTGCGGCCTCATGGCCCAAGCGGTCCGGCGGTTCCGCCCTGATATTATCCTGGTCTCCGCGGGATACGACGGTCACTGGCTGGACGGTATCTCCCAACTACAGCTAAGCGTATCCGGCTATGCTCAGACGGCGGAGACCATAAGGGGGGTGGCCGGGGAGGTGTGCGGGGGCAAAGCGGTGTTCCTGTTAGAGGGCGGCTACCACGCCGCCGCCCTATCGACCTCGGTGGTGGCTACCTGCCGGGTGCTGTTAGGGGAGGAATGGGTAGACCTCCTAGGGCCACCCATGCCCTACTCTCCACCGGACATCTCGCCGCTCTTACACGGGCTGCGCCACATACACGAACTGGATGAGGCGGAGGGCAGCTAAAAGCATTAGCCAAGAGGATTGCGGAACCGAAGTGATTTTGTCACTAAGCTACCTCCTGGGCGCAGCTTGACCCGTACCCCGCGGTATGGTACCATCCGCTCTTGTCGGGGGGGAGAAGGTGACCAAAAAAGAGAAAGAGATTCTCAGGCTCCTGGAGAAGGATGCCCGTATCAGTCCGGCCAAGTTGGCCGCTATGACGGACATGCCGGTAGCGGAGGTGGACGCCATTCTAAGGAAAGCGGAGGCCCAGGGGGCCATCCTCCGCTATAAGACGGTCATCAACTGGGACAGGGCCGGGGAGCAGCAGGTGTGGGCGCTTATAGAGGTGAAGGTAACTCCGCAGCGGGAAGTTGGCTTCGAGTCCACCGCCGAGCGTATCGCCCGGTTTCCCCAGGCCCGCTCGGTCTACTTGGTATCAGGAACCTATGACCTGGCCGTCTTGGTCACCGGTGAGACCATGCACCAAGTGGCCGCCTTCGTGGGGGAGAAGCTGGCCCCCCTGGAAAGCGTGCAAGGCACCGTAACACATTTCATCCTCAAGCGGTTCAAGGATGACGGCGAGTTGATGCAGGGTGGGGAGGGCACACAGCGCCTTCCCATCAGCCTGTAGCCCCTGAGCCATGGAAGCCCCCAATGTGGAGAACAGGTTAATCTCCAACCGGCTGGAGGGCGTATCCGCCTCGGGCATTCGGCGTTTCTTTGACTTGGCAGCGTCCCTGGAGGGGGTGATATCCCTGGGGGTGGGTGAGCCAGACCGCCCCACCCCGTGGCACATCCGCGAGGCCGCCATTTACTCCTTGGAAAAGGGCTACACCACATACACCTCCAACCGGGGCATCGCCCAACTCCGCCAGGAGATTTCCCGCCACCTCGAGGCAGACTACGGCATATCCTACGACCCCGAGACGGAGATTCTGATAACCGTTGGCGTAAGCCAGGGGATGGACCTGGCTATGAGGGCACTGGTAAATACCGGAGACGAAGTGATGGTGCCCGACCCGGCGTATGTGGCCTATGTCCCCTGCATACTGCTGGCCGGGGGCAGGCCCGTTCCCCTGCCCACCTCCGAGGAGACCGGCTTTCTGCTCAGCCAGGACACAGTATCCAACAGCATCACCCCGCGGAGCAAGGCCATCTTTTTCGGCTACCCGGCTAACCCCACCGGTGCGGTGATGCCGAGGGAGCAGTTGCAGGCAGTGGCTCGGCTGGTGGAGAAACACAACGTCATCGCCGTTTCGGATGAAATCTATGCGGGACTGACATACGGGGTGGAGCACACCTGCTTCGCCTCTCTGCCGGGGATGAAGGAGCGGACCGTCCTGTTGGGCGGTTTCTCCAAGTACTACGCTATGACCGGGTGGCGGCTGGGCTATGCCTGCGGCCCAGAGGAAATAATAGAGGCCATGACCCGCATCCACCAGTACACCATGATGTGCGCCCCCACAGTAGCCCAGATGGCCGCCATTGAGGCTCTGCGGAACGGGGAGGAGGCAGCCCAGGAGATAGCTGCAGACTACAACCACCGCCGCCGCACCTTTGTAAAAGGTCTCAACAGCATTGGGCTGCACTGCCTGGAGCCACAGGGTGCCTTCTACGCCTTCCCCAGTGTCAAGGCCACCGGGCTTTCCTCTGTGGACTTTGCGGAGAAGCTGCTGGTGGAGGAGCGGGTAGCGGTGGTGCCCGGCTCCGCCTTCGGGGACTGCGGCGAGGGGTATGTGCGCTGCTGTTACGCCGTCGCCCCTCAGGACCTGGATGAGGCCCTGAGGAGAATGGGCCACCTGATGGCCGATTACCACAACCAGTAGAGTAGAAAGGAAACCATGGCCAACAGGGCACTGGAAGGCATCCGTGTGGTGGAACTGGCCAGCTTCGTGGCTGGGCCCTATGCTGCCAAGCTTCTGGGCCATATGGGCGCCGATGTCATCAAGGTGGAGCCTCCCGAGGGGGACTTGGCCCGCCGCATGGGGCCTTTCAAGGGGGACAACCCCCACTCCGAGAAGAGCGGCCTCTTCTTCTATCTCAACGCCGAAAAGCGGGGCGTGACCCTGGACCTTCGCCATTCCCAGGGCATGGCCCTGTTCCGCCAACTCCTTAAAGAAGCTGATATTCTCATCGAGGACAGCTCCCCCGAGTTGCGCCGGGAGTTGGGGCTGGGCTACGATGACCTCAAGGCCGTCAACCCCCGGCTGGTGGTCACCTCCATCACCCCCTTCGGCCTCTCCGGGCCTTACAAGGACTACAAGGCCTACTACCTCAACACTTTCCACAGCGGCGGTGAGGGGTATTGCACCCCAGGCTCCCTGGGTTGGATTCTTTACTCGGAACGGCCCCCCATAAAGACCGCCGGATTCCTCGGCGAGCACGATGTTGGGGTGTGCGCGGCTAACGCCACCATGGGCGCTCTGCACTTTGCGGAGGCTAACGGGGTGGGCCAGCAGGTGGAGGTCTCCAAGCAGGAGGCCCTGGCCAACATCATCCGCTATGACCTGGCGGTGCACAACCTGGGATACAACGAGAGCCGGGCCAGCCGGATGTTCCCCATCGGCGGCCTCATCCAGTGCCAGAACGGCTTTGTCATGATTCTGCCCATTGAGCGCCATATGTGGGACGGGGTAGTGGACCTCATGGGCGACCCGGAGTGGCTCCGGGACGAGAAGTACGACTATGACCGCATTGCCCGCAGCGTGATGCTCACCGAGGAGGATGTACGCCGCGGGATGAAGGACAGGGAAGATGTAAACAGCTTCCTACAGGAGTGGGCGCTGGAGCACACCAAGGAGGAGATATTCCATAGCCTGCAGGAGCGCCATTGCCTGTGCGGCATGGTGTTTGACGCCCATGACCTGGTGAACTCGGCCCAGGTGCAGCACCGGGGCTACTTCGTAGAGATAGAGCACCCGGTAGTGGGCAGGGTCAAAATGCCGGGAGCGCCCTTCAAGCACTCCGGCACCCCATGGGCCGTGGAGCGCCCCGCCCCGCTGCTGGGGCAGCATAATGAAGATATACTGCTGGGCCAATTGGGCCACAGCCACGAAGAGCTGGTGCGCTGGCGCCAGGCTGGGGTGATATAGTGCTCGGATGCAAAGGGAAGCGTGATTTTGTCGGTATCTGAGACCCTTCGCTACGCTCAGGGTGACACTACAAATGGTGTCATTCTGAGTCCGCCGCAGGCGGGCGAAGAATCCCTGAGGCTATACTAATTATGGCGAACAGGCAGTAGAGGAGGCGCATATGGCCACTCAACCTTTGGAGGGTATCCGGGCACTGGACTTCTCCCGGGAGGCGGCAGCCCCGTACTCTGCCATGATGCTTTCCTTCCTGGGGGCGGAGGTGGTGAAGGTGGAGAGCAAGGCCAAGATGGGTGTGGTGGGCCGCCGCATGGGGTTCCGCTATGTGGACTTCAACCTCAACAAGCTCCAGGTGACCCTGGACCTGACCCACCCCAAGGGGGTGGAGCTGGCCAAGAGGCTAATCGCCATCAGCGATGTGGTCATTGAGAGCAACCGCCCCGGGGCCTTCGGGAGGCTGGGGCTGAGCTACGATGAGGTGAAGAAGGTCAAACCGGACATCATCATGCTCTCCCACTCCGGGTTCGGCCAGACCGGCCCGGAGAGCGAGTACCTGGGTGCGGCCCCGGTGTTCGCCGCCACCAGCGGCCTCTCCTACTACACCGGCTACCCTGACGGCATACCCACCGAGCTGCGCGGCACTCCGGATATGCGCTCCGGTCAGTACTGCGCCTTTGCCATCCTGGCCGCCCTGTTCCATCGCCGCCGCACCGGGCAGGGCCAGTTCATAGATGTGGCCGGCAGGGAGACAAACGGCGCCGCTATAGGAGATGTGCTCTTGGACTATACTATGAACCAGCGCAGTCAGGATCGCCGGGCCAACCGGGACTACACCATGGCCCCCCACAACTGCTACCGGTGCCAGGGCGAGAATAAATGGGTCAGCATCGCCGTGGCTACGGATGAGGAGTGGCAGGCCCTGTGCCGGGCCATCGGCCAGCCGGAGCTGGCCGGAGACCCCCGCTTTGCCGATGGCTTAAGGCGCTGGGAGAACCAGGAGGATCTGGACCTTATCATAGAGGAATGGACGCTGCAGCATACGGATTACCAGGTGATGGATACCCTGCAGCAGGCGGGGGTAGCCGCTGTGCCCTCCATGAGCTCCGATGAGCTGTTCACTGACCCCCACCTGACGGAGCGGGGGTTCATCCACTCCCTGAACTACTCCGACTATGATTGGCTTCCGGATACCCCAAAGCCGGCATCGGATGACATCCTGCACTTCGGCATGCCCTGGAAGCTGCATTCTTGCCCGGATGCGGTGCGGGGGCGCGCCCCCTACTACGGCGAGCACAACTACTATGTATTCGGCGAGATGCTGGGGATGGGCCGGGAGGAGATAGCCGCCCTGGAGCGGGAGGGCGCAATTGCCTGAGTGTACCCGCCAGCGTCCGGGGGGCCTGGGGGGCGAGCAGGGGTGGCACTTGTCCCGCCCGTGCTGGAACGGGGATTCCAAAGGGGCTCTGCCCCTTTGGCGGGGGTGCGGGGGTGTCCCCCGAAAATATAATCCTCGGGCGGGTGGGTGGGAATGCAAGTGATGGCTAAACGGTATTTATCTGGAGTATGAAATGAAGAAAGCCATATTTGTTACGGCACTGTTGCTGGGCGGGATGCTCCTGCTATCTGCGTGTGGTGGCGAGGCTACGCCAACAGCCACACCGAGTACGCCGGTGCCCTCACCCACCGAGACCGCAGGAGGAGGCAAGATGAAAAGCTGGTCCAGTCCACCACCCATGACCATAAGCCAGGACAAGGCATACACGGCCACCATCAGCACCAACCTTGGCGATATCACCGTAGAGCTGTTCCCTAAGGATACCCCGCTGGCGGTAAACAACTTCGTCTTCCTGTCACGGGAGGGGTTCTACGAGGGGGTCAAGGTGCACCGGATTATTAATGGGTTCATGTTCCAGACCGGTGACCCCACCGGCACCGGCAGGGGTGGCCCCGGCTACCGCTTTGCCGATGAAGAGGTGAAGCGGGAATATGTGAAGGGCGCCTTGGCCATGGCCAACGCCGGCCCAGATACCAACGGGAGCCAGTTCTTCATCACCCTGGCTGACCTCAGCGACGGTCTTCCCAAGAACTATACGCTGTTC
>JASLXN010000002.1:0-18034 GCA_030740315.1 Dehalococcoidia bacterium
ACACCTGAATTCTTACACTCTGACATAAATTGGTCTAAACCATATTTAATAATTGGATTGATATATCCCATGAGAGCAATGGGAATTTCTGATTGCTGACGTATATCTGAAACAGTTTCCAGTATCCAATGTATTGTCACTCCATTTTCAATAGCTTTTTGACTGGATTGTTGTATCACAGGTCCATCAGCCAAAGGATCGGAAAATGGCATCCCTAGTTCCACCATTGCCGCACCTGATTTTTCTGCAGCCTGCACCATATTAAGAGTATCCTTTTTTGACGGATAACCTGCAGTCAAAAAGGGGATGATTTTTTCAGTTCGATTTTGAAATATTTTCTGTATTCTGTTCATTTATATAATCAGATTTTCTTACTTAAATAATCTGCCACCGTATGGATATCTTTATCTCCCCGCCCGGAGAGGTTCACCAGCACCAGCCCCTCTTTGGGCAGGTCATGGGCCACAAAGAGCGCATGGAAGATAGCGTGAGAAGGCTCAAGGGCAGGCAGGATGCCCTCCAGCCGGGAGAGGAGTTGAAAGCCTTCTAAGGCACCAGCATCGTCCACCGCCACATATTTTACACGCCCCGTGTCCCTGAGGAAGCTGTGCTCCGGCCCCACACCGGGGTAGTCCAGCCCCGGGGCTATGCTGTGGGTCGGATCTATTTGCCCATGGGCGTCCTGCAGCAGATAGGAGCGGGTGCCGTGGAGCACCCCCGGCCTCCCCTTGACCAAGGTGGCCGAGTGCGTATCGGCACCCAGTCCCTTCCCCGCCGCCTCCACCCCGATGAGCGACACCGGGTCATCCAAGAAGGGATAGAAAATGCCCATTGCGTTGCTGCCACCGCCCACGCAGGCCACGATGCGGTCTGGCAGGCGTCCGTAGGTGCTCATCAACTGCTCCCGGGCCTCGCGGCCTATTACGGCCTGGAAGTCCCGCACCAGGGTAGGGTAAGGGTGGGGGCCTACGACCGACCCCAGCAGGTAATAGGTGTGATCCACATGGGTCACCCAGTCACGCAGGGCCTCGCTTATGGCCTCCTTGAGGGTGGCGCTGCCGGCCTCCACTGAGCGCACCTCGGCACCCATGAGCTTCATGCGCTGCACATTGGGGGACTGCCGCTCTATGTCCACCGAGCCCATGAACACCACGCACTCTAAGTCCAACAGGGCGCAGGCGGCGGCGGTGGCCACACCGTGCTGCCCAGCCCCGGTCTCGGCCACCACCCGCCTTTTGCCCATGTTCCGGGCCAGCAACCCCTGGCCCAGGGCATTATTTATCTTGTGGGCACCGGTGTGGCAGAGGTCCTCCCGTTTGAGGAGAATCTGAGCGCCCCCACTGTGCTCCGATAAGCGACGGGCATGGTAGAGGGGGGTGGGGCGGCCTATGTAGTACCGGCCCAGGGCGTGAAACTCCTCCCAAAAACCAGCGTTGGTCTTGATTTCCTTGTAGGCCCGCTCCAACTCCTCTAGGGCCGGCATCAGGGTCTCGGGGACGAACCGCCCCCCGAAATCGCCGAAGTATCCCCGCTTGTTTCGTTTATCCAACTATCGCCTCGCCGCCAGGTCGCTTAGCGACCCCTTTCTTACCGCCTCACCCGCCCGATTATTATGCCGAGATGGCTCCACCCCCCAGGCCTCCGGGTCGCAAGGTGGGTAAAGGGCAGCCGTCACCGGCCTATCGCTCTCATCCTGGACTTCCTCTCACGCCAAGTTCGGAACCACTGTAAGTAGGCATCGTCACCGGTCTATAGCTTCGCCACAAAAGCTTCCCGGGCGGCACGGATGAAGGCTTGCACCTTCTGTGGGTCTTTCTTACCAGGCTCCGCCTCCACACCGCTGGAGGTATCCACCGCGTAGGGTGCCACCCTACTCACCGCATCCGCCACATTCTCTGGGTTGAGTCCTCCAGAAAGTATGATGCGGCCATGCTCTTTTGCTTTTAGGGCCAGTCCCCAGTCAAAGCCGGTGCCGGTGCCCCCGTAGCCTTTTTCGCTGTGGCCCTCCAACAGGAAAGCCGCCGCCTTGTATTCCGGGAGCCGCTCCAAGAAGGCTGCGTCCTTAACCGGGAAGCTCTTGATAGCCCAGGGATAGAGGGCCTGGCAGTATTCGGGGGGCTCCTGCCCGTGCAACTGTGCCAGGTGCAGGCCACAGAGGGACAGAGTATCCAATACCTCCTGGATGGTGGAGTCCACGAAGACGCCCACCTTGACGACCAAGGGGGGAAGGTGGTTGACAAAACCCCGCACCTGGTCCGGCGTGACCCTTCGGGGGCTGGGGGCGAAGACGAAGCCCAAGGCATCGGCCCCGGCCTCAGCCGCCACTTTGGCATCCTCAAGGCTGGTGAGGCCGCATATTTTGACCCTAATCTCTGTCAGCACTCTCACCCCCCCGAATAGTGCTTTGCCCTTCGGAGTCCGATGAGCAAAGCATCACCGAACCTGGTCCCGTTTCCCTCAAGAGAGAGGGGGTTAAAACCTTTTCGGGGGACACCTCCGAACCCCTAGGCAGAGGGCGTTGCCCCCTATACTCTGAGGGTTTCAACAGAGCCATTCTAACCAAGAGATGCCTCTCGAAGTAGCTCCTGCAGCCGAGACTCCGGGTCTGGGCTGGTCACCAGGGACTCGCCCACCAGGGCGGCATGCACCCCGGCCCCCCACATACGGGCCAGGTCGGCTGATGTCCGGATGCCACTCTCGCTAACCACGGTCACATCGGTGGGCACCAGGGGAAGCAGCCGGTAGGTGGTGTCCAAGTCTACGGTGAAGTCCTTAAGATTACGGTTGTTGATGCCCACCAACCGGGCACCGGCCCGAAGGGCAGCTTCCAATTCATCCTCCTGGTGGGTCTCCACCAGGGCCGCCATACCCACTGAGCCGGTCACCTCAATCAGATGCGCCAACTCCCCCGGTGCCAGGACGGCGACGATGAGGAGCACGGCATCAGCGCCCCACAGGCGTGCCTCAAATATCTGGCGCTCGCCCAGGATGAAGTCTTTACACAGCACGGGCAGCGCCACCGCACTCCGGGCCAGCACCAGGTCATCCGGACTGCCGCGGAAGAACTGAGGCTCGGTGAGCACGGAGAGGGCCGAGGCACCACCCCGCTCATACTGGTGTGCCACATCCCGGGGGTCAAGCTCTCTGCTGAGCCACCCTTTGCTGGGGGAGGCCCGCTTGATTTCGGCGATGACAGAAATAGAGGGCTGCCGCAGAGCCCCGATGAAGTCCCGCGGGGCCGGGGCGGACTCGCTGAGCATGGCAAGCTGGGCCACCGGTCGCTGGCAGCGGCGGCCATCAACTCGGCGGCGGGTGGCGTCTACTATTTCTTCAAGGAACAAGAACGACTTACCTCCACCAGCCTGGCCAGCGTTCTCCGTGCCTGGCCGGAGTCTATAGCCTCTGAGGCCAGTTTGAGCCCCGTAACAGGGTCTGCCACCCTGCCTGCAGCCAGGAAGAGCATGGCGGCGTTGAGGAGCACGGCATCCCGGCAGGGTCCTTTTTCTCCCCCCAGCACCCGTTCCGCTATGGCCACATTTTCCTCCACCGCGCCCCCCGCTAGGTCGGATAGCCGGGAGAGGGGAAGCCCCAGGGACTGTGGGGCAACCGTGTAGCTGATAATCTCGCCTTGCCTTAGCTCGGTGACATAGTTTACGCCCGTGGGGGATAGCTCATCCAGGCCATCGGCCCCATGCACAACCAGCGCCCGGCTGGAGCCCAGCAGACTGAGCACCTGGGCCAGCGTCTCCGTAAGGGGCCGGCTATATACCCCGAGGAGCTGCACCGAGGCCCCGGCGGGGTTAGTTAGGGGTCCCAGGATGTTGAACACGGTACGGATGCCCGTCTCCCTGCGGGGGGCAGCAGCGTATTTCATGGCGGGGTGCATGCGGGGGGCAAACATGAAGCCCAGACCCACCTCTGCAATGCACCTGGCCACCTCATCCGGTCCCAGGTCTATCTGCACCCCCAGGGCCTCCAGCAGGTCAGCGCTGCCGCACCGGCTGGAGACGGAGCGGTTGCCATGCTTGCCCACACGCAGTCCTCCGGCGGCGCCCACCACGGCTACGATGGTGGAGATGTTAAAGGTATTGGTACCATCGCCGCCCGTGCCACAGGTGTCCACCAGGTCGGAATAAGGCGCCTCCACCTTGATGGAGTTGGCCCGCATAGAGCGGGCGCAGCCGGCAATCTCTTCCGGTGTCTCACCCTTCATGCGCAGAGCGGTGATAAAGGAAGCTATCTGGATGGGGGTGGCATCGCCGAGCATAATCTCTTCCATCACCTCTTGGGCCTCCCCCTGGGTCAGGTCCTGGCAGTATACTACCCTAGTAATAGCCTCTCTTATCACGCCGCCTCCTAAAGCGAGCCGCTCTCCGCAATTTCTATGGCACGGGAGAGGGCCGCCGTCTTGTTGAGGGTCTCCTGCCACTCCTCCGCCGGTACGGAATCGGCCACTATCCCGCCTCCGGCCTGCAAATATACCGTATCCCCAGTTCTAACAATTGTGCGTATGGTTATGCATGTATCCATGTTGTCTCCAAAGCCGAAGTATCCCACCGCTCCCCCATAGGGACCCCTGCGGGTACCCTCTAACTCAGCTATAATCTCCATGGCTCGTATCTTAGGTGCGCCGCTGAGGGTTCCCGCTGGGAAGCAGGAGCGCAACAGAGAGTAGGCATCGTAGTCCGGCAGCAACTCCCCCGTTACCGTGGACTCGATGTGGATGACGTGGGAGTACTTTAGGATGTCCATGTAGCGCGACACCCGCACCGAACCGTGGCGGCACACCCGGCCCAGGTCATTGCGGCCCAGGTCAACAAGCATCACATGCTCCGCCCTCTCCTTAGGGTCGGCCAGTAGTTCTTGGGCCAAAGCCTGGTCCTCGGCCTCCCCTTGGCCTCGGCGGCGGGTACCGGCCAGGGGCCTGTACTCCGCCTGGCCCTCTTCCAGCCTTACCAGCATCTCCGGCGAGGAGCCGATAAGCTGAAAGTCGCCCATGTCCAAGTAGAACATATAAGGGGAAGGGTTGAGCATCCTTAGCGCCCGGTATATGGCTAGGGGAGGAGCAGCGGTGGTGCGGCGCAGCCGGTGAGAGATGACCGTCTGGAATATGTCTCCCGCACAGATGTAGTCTTTGGCCCGGGATACCGCCTCCTGGAAACTCTCCTTTGTGAAGTTAGAAGTCAAGAGAGGTGGTGCAGAGACGGGAAAGTCCATATAGCCATCACTGAGCGGGTGGCCCGGAGGCGCTTCCGGGGGAAGGTGGGTGGAGAGATCGGCCAGCACCTGGTCTATCCGGTCCACCGCCTGCTGGTAACCGTCCGGTGGGGCCAAGGATACCACCTTCATGGTATGGGTAACATGGTCAAATATGACCACAGTTTCCACCACCATGAAGGTGGCATCTGGCAGCTTTAGCTCATCGTGTTCCGGCACCGCAAGGCGCTCAAAAAAGCGCACCGAATCGTAGCTCAGAAAGCCCACCGCCCCACCGAAGAAGCGAGGCAGCCCTGGTGTGGGGGACACCTTGTATGCGGCAAGTTCCTGCTGCACCAAGTGCAAGGGGTCGGGGCCTCCGGGGGCCTTGAGTGTTATCCGCCTCTGGGTGCCGTCGGCTCGGCGCACCACCCCCACCTCCTCTTGGGCCTCTATCACCACCACAGGCCGGGTGCCTATGAAGGAGTAGCGGCCCACTTTTTCCCCCTGCTCAACGCTCTCCAGGATGAAGGAAGGGGCGGAGCGGGCCATCTTCATATAGACAGATACCGGGGTATCCAGGTCTGCCCGCCTCTCCCGGTAAACAGGCACATGGCTGCCGTCCCCGGTGCCGCGGCGGAATGTCTCTATGTCCGGTATATACATGGCAGCCTCCAAAAACAAAAAACCCCACCCAACGAGGGGCGGGGTATCCCGCGGTGCCACCCTAATTTATCGCTCTGGGGCACGCCCCCCAACGTAGCAGGGAGGATTGCCCTGGACTATGATAACGGTGCCCTTCCGGCAAAGCCTACTTGGGGGTTACCCGTTCGGTCTGCGGCTCCCCGGCCCATTCAGCCGTGGCGCTGGCACCGGGCTCTCACCTAACCCCGGCTCTCTGGAACCCCGCTCTAAGGCCTACTAATCCGGTTCACAGCCTTTAGCTATATTCAATTGGGTGAAATTATAGGGCGCATAAAGGGGATTGTCAAACAGACCGTGCAGAGGTCTTTGAGAAACATCTTCTTTCCCATCCACCCACCCACGGATTATCTCCGGAGGGCTTCGCCCCCATCCCCTCCGAGGTGCGAGACAATTACGATGTAGTGGGGCTGCTCACAGCGCAGCCCCTGGAGCTATCGGGCAATGGTCGATAGTTTAAGCCCCGCAGCTGTACCTAATCCCTTCATTCTTTATAAATTACAGGCATTTGTCCCTTCCAGTCAGACCACTTAGTAGAATCAACGGTGAGCTTTACCATGAAATGCGCCACATTAATTCGGCTGTATTTTCCTGCACTGAAAATGGAGCGATAGGGGGAGGCATGCACAGTATAAGGGCTAACCATATTATCCTCAGTCAGATTATCGGGACGTACAGTGGCCCATTCAATATGTGAATGGTTTTGCCCAATCATGGTTCTTAGATAATTTACCGCTTTCTCATTATCGGAATGATGGGGTATCAAAAGACGCAGCAAAGCAATCGCACATGATTGGGCAATTGATTTTTTCTCTTATAAATCATAATTTCGACATCCTACACTACTCATTAATACCAATTTGACCGTTTCTTAGGAATTGTTACTTTGAACAGCTTAGCACAAGCGATGGATGGAGTCAGTAACAAGTCGTATAGGGTTTCCAAATATTCCGTAACAATCCATAGCATGCCCCAAGCAGGAAGCGATGGCATCACAGTTCTCAAAATGCTGCACTACATCCGCATAACTCATATCCAGAACGGTGGAATTGATAATAGATATATTCTCGTGATTCCTGATATCCTGAGGGAGTTTTTCAGTTGTGCGTACAATTCAATAACTACATGTCCATCGTGCAGCATTTGCTTGACAAGTCGTTTTCCCGCTCCGCCAGTTGCACCAACAATCAGGAGTTTCACCTTAGTGCAAAATGCCCGAAGTTGCCTTGTGATTCACCCAATCCTCACAATAAGGAGTGGCTAGTAAACGGCCCTCAAGTTCGGCGGCTACGCGTGACGGAGGGCCTCCACGGGGTGGAGGCGAGCGGCGCGGGTGGCGGGGTAGACCCCGAAGAAAAGCCCCACCCCCACCGATACCGCCAGCGCCAACAGCACAATGTCCGGCGAGACCACCGTGACCAGCGTCCCTCCCCGTATATTGATCCCGTTCAGCAGCCAAGCCAGGCCCCAGCCAGCACCCACCCCCAGTGCGCCACCAAACAGAGTCAGCATCATAGACTCCATCAGGAACTGGAGAATCAGATCCTGGCGTCTGGCACCAACAGCTTTGCGGATGCCTATTTCCCGGGTGCGCTCCGTGACGGACACCAACATGATGTTCATCACCCCTATGCCACCTACCAGCAGTGAAATGCCTGCAATTGCCCCCAGCACGATGGTAAAGACCCCCGTTATCTGGTTCATGGTCTCCAGAATATCCTCCTGGCTAGTGATAACGAAGTCGTCCTCGCCCACAACACGGTGCTCTTGGCGAAGGATATCGGCCACTGATTCCTTGACCAGGTCATGATCAACCTCATCTACAACCTGTACATAGATTGTCTGAATACGGGGGCTGCCCGCTTGGCCCCTCTGTGACTGTAGCCGGTATATGGCTGTGTTGATAGGCACTATCATTACATCGTCTTGGAAGCCCCCAAATCCACCCCCCATGGTCTCCAGCACCCCGATCACGCGGAAAGGCCGGCGCCCCAAGCGTACAGTCTGCCCCACGGGTGAGGTATCCGGAAACAGCGTGACAGCCACATTGCTGCCCAACACCGCCACCAGTGACCGCGCCCGCTCATGGGCCTCGGAGATGAACTCCCCCTGGGCTAGGGTCAGGTTGCGCACACCCTCATATTCCAGGGTGGTACCCACCACCGGTACAGCACTGTTCTGACTGCCAGCGACCACTTGTTGGAATGTCGTTACTTGGGGAGCCACCGCTACAACCCCGGGGGTATCTACCAACGCCCCGGCATCGTCCAGGGTAAGCGCGGAGCCGTCACCCACCGCCGAGCGCACCGCCCCCCCCTGCTGCCGCCCCGCCCCCGCTTGAATAAAGAGCAAGTTGCTGCCCAGGGACTGTATGTTGTCCGTCACCTGCTGCTGCGCCCCCTGGCCCACCGACATCAGGGAGATTACCGCCGTAATACCGATAACTATGCCCAAGACGGTGAGTGTAGTGCGCAGCTTATGGGACAACACCGCCGCCAGCGACATCAGAAAGGTGTCAAAGAGCCTCATGTTCCACTCCCGGGCAAGAGCATCAGCCCTAACAGTTTAGGCATCAGCGTGCTGACCATGGCCTGCCCCCTCCACCAAAGCCACCACTCCGGGGGTTAATAACGGCGGATTCCGGCAGCAGCACCTCGTCCCCCTCCTGCACACCGGAGGTTATCTCTGTATTTCGGCCATCGCTCAGCCCCACTTCCACGGCCTGGGGCCGGGCTATGTCTTGCAACCCCTCGTCCAGCGCACGCTGCTGTGCGGGAGTGAGGTTGAAGTCCAGAGACGCCAGGAATCTCTCCACCGCCGCCTGTCGCTCCTCCTCCACCTCCCCGGTTACCAGAGCCACCACCTGGATACCCTGGACCGAGCGCACCGCCTGGCCGGGTACTATCAGGACATTCCGCCTCATCTCAACTACGATTTCCACGGAGGCGGACATCCCTTCCCGAGGCTGCACATCCGTCCCACCCTCGCTCCCAGGTGAGCGTGGACGTGCCTCAGATCCCTCTCCACCAGGAGTAAACCCTCGAGGTCGAGCTGCAACCTCCCCCGTGACAACGCTTATCACCACGGGATAGCCCACCACACCCTGTTGCACTTGGGCAACAGGGGAGATGGATTTTACCTGCCCACGAAGCGTTGTTTCAGGGATGGCATCCATCGTGATGACGGCCGGCTGGCCCACCCTGATACTGGCAACATCAACCTCGTCTACAGTGGCAGAGACCTCCACCACCGATGGGTCTACCAACACCACCGCCGGTGCCCCGGCAGCCACCCTGTCCCCCACCTCAGCCTGCACCTCGGCCACCACTCCAGTGAAGGGGGATAGCAGGCGAGCCGCTGCCAAGTCGGCATCAGCCTCTTTTAAGGAAAAGCGTGCCTGGGAGACCTGCAACTCCTTAACAGCCAGTTCATCCGCATCCGGCCCGGCTTTCATGTCAGCCAGCAAGGTAGTGGCGACCAGCAGGGTATCCTCTGCCCTATCCGATGCGTTTTGGGCCGCCTGCAGCGATTTGCCTGCCTGGAGCCCTGCCAGCTCCACCCCCTGCCCCACCTCCAACTGAGTGAGGCTGGCCTGCGCCTGCCGCAGAGTCTCCCCAGATCTATCTGCGGAGCTCCAGGCCGTCTGCAGGGACTTGTCCGCCTGAAGTATGGCCAACTCTAGGCTTCTCTCGGCTTTGGCAACATCGCCATCATCCGGGGTCATATCTGTCAAATGCACGCGGGCCTGCCGCAAAGTCTCCTCGGCCTTGGCAAATGCGTTCCGAGCCGTCCATAAAGACTTGTCCGCCTGAAGTGTGGCCAAGTCTAACTTCTCTTTGATCTTCATCAGGTCCTCATAGGCGTCTTCAAGGGGTTTGGGAAACTCGCTGACCCAGCGGAAATAGGTCCTGAGTTCTAACAGTAACTCTTCGTCGCTCAGCTCCTCGCCCAGGTAGTTCAACATGACCTTCCGGTAGCCGTCAAATTCCAGGTCCATGGCCTCTTGGGCGTCCGATACGCTGCGCTCACCCGTGGTATGTACTATGGCCACATTCTGCTTAGCCGGCTCCAGAGAGCGCTCCGCCTCAGCCACGGCCTCCATAGCAGTAGCGATATCTTCCTCGGAATAAGCGGACACCGCCTTGTCCAGAGCTTCCCGGGCATCTGCCACACCCTTATTACCGCTGGCCTTCACCACCTCCACATCCTGCTGGGCTAACTCAAAGGCCCGCTGGGCATCGGTCACGGCGGCCTGTGCCCTGCTAAGAGCTTCACGAGCCTCGGCCACATTCTTCTCTCCGGTGGCGCTCACTATAGGCAAGTCCAATAGGGCTAGTGCAGTAGACCTCAGGGCCTCCGCCACTGCGGCCTCCTGCCGGGCGATGTCCTCCTCCGAGTATGGCTCCTTCACTTTATTGAGGGCCAGTGCGGCGTTCTTGAGACCCACTTGGGCCTGGAGAACCGCCTGCTGTAAAGGCCCCTCGTCCAGCTGTGCCAGAACCTGCCCCTGTGATACTCGGTCCCCCACCTCCACCCCCACCTCGTCGAGGATACCGGCAGTGGGGAAAGAGAGATTGACTTGCTGCGGAATAGAGATGGAGCCGAAAGCGGCGGCGGTGATTACCAGATTCCCCTGTTGGACAACAACCGTTTGGCCCACCCACTCCTCTTCCGGTGGGGAGATGAAACGCCGGTACACCCCGTAACCGCCCACCAAAAGGGCAGACACCACCAGTAAAAGGAGCGCCCACCTGATTCTTGTCATAACTACCTTTCCAGACGACTGCAGTAATTATAACGCAATGGCCTCCAAAAAAGTTAGTCACTGAGGAGTTGCTCTTCATTGAGGGGCCTACGTTACCGGACGACAGAGGTAGGGGTGGGTGAGCATTGAATACATGCCACCCCTACCCCGGCCTGGGGAAAAACCATCAATCGGCTGTGGGGATGTACGCGAAAAGAATTGGGGGACAGCACCATATCGCAGCGCTTCTCGGGTATGTACGATTGAAGTTGACAGCAGCCCAAGGTTAGACCTGATTACAGTCCCTATCCGAGGCAACAACCCTCTACAGAATATATGTGTACTGCGGCCGGACAGGGCGGCAATCTTAATTTAGACCTAGGCCGGGTCAGCTGTAAGTGTAGCCTGCCGCCGCCACCGACATCGGATTTGACCCAGCCGGCCTTGTAGAAAACGGATTGTGCCGAGGGCCACGCCCATGCGGGCGTATGCGACGGGTTATACTACCCGTCTAGCGGCTGGCCCACGGTCCCTCCATTTATGTGGAGCACTGTGGACTCTTCCAAATAGGGAGAAGCAACCTGAGAGCGGTCCGCCGTAGTTAGCAACCACTGATCATAAGGGGCCAGGGATGCCAATAGCTGTTCGCTCCTCAGGCCATCCAACTCGGACAGGACATCGTCTAATAGTAGCACGGGTGGCTGGCCCCGCTCCTTGCGCAGGAAACCGGCCTCAGCCAGCCGCAAAGATAAGGCTACCGTGCGTTGCTGGCCTCGAGAGCCGTAGATACCTGCATCCATGCTATTTACCATGAAACGCAGGTCATCCCGGTGTGGGCCGCTTAGGGTCATGCCCAAGGCCATGTCCCGCCCCCGGCCCTCTGTAAGGGCCCTGGCGAAGGATTCAGGCGAAGGGTCAGAAGGATTGGGGCGATAGTCCATCTCCAAGGCCTCCTCGCCATGGGTAAGCCCGTCGTGGATTCCTTGGGCCAGCCCGTTCAGGGCCTGTACCAAGGCCAGGCGGTGCTGGCGAATGTACCCCCCCTCGGTTACCATCTTGTGATCCCAAAACTCAAGCTCATCAGTAGCGGCCCGCCCTAAGGCTGCCATCTTCAGCAGACCGTTGCGCTGTGTCAACACCCGCTGGTACCGCTGCAAACTTCCAAGGTAGTGGGCGCTGAGCTGGCAACTGGTAACATCCAAATAGCGCCGGCGTAGCGCCGGGGCGCCGCTTACCAGGCCGATGTCTTCTGCGGAGAACATCACCCCCGCCAGCACACCCACAACTTCAGCGGCACGGCGGGGTACGCCGTTCACTCTGATGCGCTTGGAGACCGCCTCACCCGCCGTCCTTCGTAGCAACACCTCAATCTCCACACCGCCCGCTTCGCCCTGAGCACTGCCCACTACCCGCGCCCAGGGCCTTTCCCCTTCCTCTCCCAAACGGATAAGCTCCCGCTCCACCCCAGCCCGGTGAGAGCGCATGATGGAAAGCAAATAGGCCGCCTCCATCAAGTTGCTCTTTCCTTGGGCGTTGTCCCCCACCAGAACCACCCCACCCCTGGGCAGAGACAGCTCCAAGGAGGAATAGTTACGGAAATCAGTAAGGCTGAGATGGGTAATTAATATGGGCGGCCTCCCCCGCAATTCTACCATAAAGCCCCTCGGGGCCCACCAGTTGTTGTAGGCTGTCCGAGGCGGGCACTCACGAAGTTATTCATTGACGGGGATTGCAAAGCGGCTTTGCCGCTTTGACGTGGGTGTGGTCCGATGATGCTTCGCTCATCGGACTCTCCGAAAGAGTCCGGTCCGTCGGAGAGGCGGCAACCCTGTTCATCCCGGGGGAACTGGGGGGCTTCGCTCCCCAAGATAATCTAACTGGGCGGGGAGGTAGTAGAAATAATGCCCGCTAAACGACCTTTCTCACTGCGCTTGACAGGGCAACCGGTTTCATACTTTCATACATGGTAGAGCAAGACCTGCATACTACAGCGCAGCCGGAGGTGAAGATTGATTGTTGACATGCATGCCCACTGGTGGACCAAGGACTACCCAGCGCGGGGTTTTTACGACGCATTCATCAAGACCGGTGTCGCATTACATTATCGGGTAGACCGGAGGAGCGGGTGAGGCAGCGGGTGGAACGGCTTATGGACCCCGATGGCGAGCAGCTTATAACCTCTCTGGACAAGGCAGGCATAGACCAATGTGTGATAAGCATGATTGACTTCGGCCTCACCAGGGGTATCGGAGACGGCAGCCTCTCTCTGGAGGCGCAACACGAGATGCATACCGGGCTTGCGGAGAAGTTCCCCGGTCGCATTATACTCTTTATGGGCATTGACCCCAGAAGGCCCAATGCCGTGGGGCTCCTGGAGAGGTGTGCCAAGGAGTGGGGCATGAAGGGAGCTAAGTTCCACCCCGGCTCCGGTTATTTCCCCAATGACCGCGAGCTATACCCCTTTTATGCTAAGGCCCAGGAGTTTGGGATACCGCTCTTGTTCCACACCGGTCCGGAGATGTACCCCCTCTACAGTAAGTACAGCACCCCCTTGCATCTGGACCAAGTGGCGGTGGACTTTCCCGAGCTGCCGGTGATAGCGGCCCACTGCGGCGATTGCTACTGGGAGGAGGCAGCACGGCTGGCCGCAGGCAAATCTAACATGTACCTTGACATAGCCGGGTGGCAGCAAAGGGCCAGGAGGCGCCCGGTGGAGGAGTTCTACGGCCCGCTGCGTACCGTGCTGAACATAGTCGGGCCGCAAAAAGTACTGTGGGGCACCGACTGGCCTGCCCTGGACAACTACATGAGCCAGGCTGAATGGATAGGCTGCTTCCAAGACCCTCCCGATGCTGCGAAGGAGGCAGGTATAGAGTTCTCTCAGACGGAGATTGACAACATGCTGGGGGGCAATGCGGCCAGACTGCTCAGCCTAGGGAAATAGATTAATCCCGGCCTGTAACCTCTGCTGGTAACCACAGAAAACCATCTGGGGAAAGGACAGTGTTTAATGAATAACCTCGCACACTTGTCGACAGGCAACACCCCGCCGAATACCGTGGTGGCGAGCGATATCGGCCCCCCGCAGGGGGCCTCACAGGAGGGAGCCGTGCGCACCTTCTGTATCGGTGTGGGCCGCGGTGGGCACGGCACATGAGTCCGGAGCTTTGTAGCGATATCGGAGGTTGAAGCGGCTTTCTCCACGGAACAGGTGGGCCTGGCCTGGTACATATTGCCGGTATCGGTGCTTTTCCCAACCGCCGCTCTGACCACGGGGATAAGCGGCGCCCTTTTTTCAGCCCTTTCTTCCTGCTGGTGGTGGGGCTTGCACCGGCCCAGGCCATCGGCGCCGGACTCTTGACAGAGTTGGCGAGTACCGGCTTCGCCACCACCAACTATCTGCGGCAAAAGGTGGTGGACTTCAGGACCGCCCGCCTACTGCTGCTGGCTGCCGTGCCGGTAATAGTGGCCTGCTCCTTCATCTCTCATCTGGTAGAACCCGGGCTGCCGGAGATTACGACCACCCAACTCGTAGCGCGGTGCCACCTGACGCCTCTCAACGCCGTGGCCACCTCCATCTTCGTCCTAGCGGTGAAGCGTTCTTGCCGGTGCCGCCACCCATGCCCTGCAAGCCCAGCCTGCCTGGCATGTGGTGGCGCTGTCCGTCTCCTGCGTGGTGGTGGGTGCCCAAACCGGCCCGAGAATCGGACACCGGCTTACCACCCGCGCTATGGAGTGTATCCTGGCCAGCCTGTTTGCCGCCTAGAGCCTGGCGGTGGTAGCGTTACACCTACTGGGGTAAGGCCCCGGTTTTGGAGACCAAGTTAATGACGGAATTACCAAAGCTGCGAAGTTGCCGTGTCTATCTGGGCCCAACGGGGACAATCAGATTGAGGTCACAATCGAGAGCCATCCTCTTGTCTGGGGAGTTGGCCTCATAGAGATATTATTTGAAAGCCAGATACACAATTGCAGCGGCAGGAACTCGAAAGTGAACCCCTTGACAAAAGGAACGCTATCACTTATACATGATGGCAACGCAACAAGGAAGGTAGCTTGGGAGGATGGTATTCGCCAGAGAAGTAATGGGAGAAAATAATATAGCCCTGAGGGCAGAAGGCCTACATCTAAGCTTCGGGGGTGTTCAGGCCCTGAATGACATCGAAGTAGATGTGAACCCCGGGGAGATTCTGGCCATCATCGGGCCTAACGGAGCGGGCAAGACCGCCTTTCTCAACTCCATCAGCGGCTTTTACCGTCCACAGAGGGGGCGTATTTTTTTTCAAGGCCGCGATATCACCCGCTTGGCCACCCACAAGCGTGCCGAGTTAGGCCTGGCCCGCACCTTTCAGAACCTGGCTCTCTACACCGGCCTTTCTACTTTAGACAACCTGATGTCAGGCCGGCACTTCCGGATGAAAAAGGGCGTCCTTTTAGGGTCCCTGTTCTTCGGACCTGCACTGCGGGAAGAGGTGGCCCACCGCAGGGTGGTAGAAGATATCATAGATTTTCTAGAGATAGAGTCTATACGCTACAAAGTAGTTGGCAGTCTGCCATACGGTCAACGCAAGCGTGTGGAGTTAGGCCGTGCCTTGGCAATGGAGCCGGAGCTGCTCCTCCTGGACGAACCAATGGCAGGGATGAATGCCGAAGAGAAAGAGGACATGGCACGCTTCATCCTGGACATCCACGAGTTGCGCCGGATTCCAATGATCATGGTGGAGCACGATATGGGCGTAGTCATGGACTTAGCACAGCGCGTAATAGTCTTTGATTTCGGACGCAAAATAGCTGACGGCGCCCCCGAAGAGGTCAAACAGAATCCCGATGTGGTTAGGGCCTACCTGGGAGAGGATTAGGCCCCAGCGCTCCATACTTAGTTAAGGGGTGGACATGGCTGTCAAGACTAAACCTACTAAACCTAAAGAGTCCGCATCAGCGTTGGGGCTTGTTCCGGGCCCAGAGGAAGATACTCTACCCAAGATGTTACGCCGCAACTTCTTACGCTACGGCGACAAAAGGGTGGCCGAGCGGAAGAAGAATTTCGGCATCTGGGAGGAATACTCTTGGAAAGATGTCTACGAGCGTTCCAAGTGTTTCTCTTTAGGCCTGGTAAGCATGGGCCTGGTCCGGGGAGACCGGGTGGCCATGATAGGCAACAATGACCCCCAGCTTTTCTGGGCGGAGTGGGCAACCCAGGCCGCAGGTGGCACCTCCATCTCTATCTATCCTGACTGCCTACCCCCGGAAATTAAGTACTATATGCAGCACTCCGAGGCCAAGTTCTTCATTGCCGAAGACCAGGAGCAGGTGGACAAAATCCTCAGCATCCTCCCCGAATGCCCCAGCGTGACCAAGGTGATCTACTGGGATTCCAAAGGGCTGTCGTTCTATGACGAGCCGGTACTGACCTCCTTCGAACAGGTGGAGAACATGGGGAGGGAGTATGAGCGGGAGCACCCTACCTTGTTTGAGGATAGCATAACCCAGGGCAAGGGGGGTGATGTAGCCTGTTTCTCCTACACCTCGGGGACCACCGGTCTTCCAAAGGCGGCTATGCTCACCCACAGCAACATCATCTTTTTCAGCCGCTGCGTGCGCACCGCCATCCCCATGTATGAGAAGGACCAATATGTCTCCTATATCTCCCCGGCGTGGGCCACCGAGCAGTTCCTGGGGATAACTAGCGGCTTGGATGTGCCCTTGGTTGTAAACTTCCCCGAGGAGTCGGAAACGGTGATGGACGATGTGAGGGACATCGGCCCTGACCTGCTGTTCTATGTGCCCCGGCTGTGGGAGGACCTGGCATCGCTGGTGCGCATGAAGATAGACGATACCTCTTGGCTTAAGAGAAAATTATACAGCTTAGGGCTGAGTGTAGGCTTCAAAGCAGTACACTTTGTAGAGCAGAGAAAACCCATCCCTTGGTACTGGAGGGCTCTTCACAAGCTTGCCGATATTGTTGTGCTGCGGGCAGCCCGTGACCAGATAGGCTTGGCCCGGGCCAGGTCCTGCTTCACCGCCGCGATGGCGGCCAGTCCGGACTTGGTGCAGTTCTTCTGGGCACTGGGGGCCAAGATGAAAAACATCTACGGCTCCACCGAGTGCGGTCTAGTATCAGCCCCTATAGAGGCCGATTTCAAGTTCGAGAGCGTTGGCAAGCTCCTCCCAGCACAGGAGATGAAGGTGGTTGACGGTGAAATTTTCGTCAAGGGCCCGGGGGTGTTTGCCGGCTACTGGAAGAACGAGGAAGCCTATAACAATAAGGTGAAAGATGGCTGGTACCAGACTGGGGATTCCGGTTGGGTGGATGATGATGGTCACCTCATATACTGGGACAGGGTGGAAGAGCTTATCCCCCTGGCCGATGGCACCAAGTTTGCCCCCCAGTTCGCCGAGGTCAGGCTGCGGTTCAGCCCCTTCCTTAAAGATGCTATGGTGATAGGAGGTGAAGGCCGGGGCTATGTGACTGCTATCATTGACATGGACTTCCGCAATGTGGGCAAATGGGCGGAGAGCCACCGCATCCCCTACACCACCTTTACCGACCTCTCACAGAAGCCCGAGGTGCTTGAGCTTGTCATGAAAGATGTGGAGCGGGTCAACCGGCTCCTGCCAGAGGTAGCACGGGTCAAGCGTTTCGTCAACCTGCATAAGGAGTTCGACGCTGATGAAGCGGAGTTGACCCGTACCCGCAAGCTCAAGCGGGCGGTGATGGAGAAGACCTACAGCGATATTATCAACGGCATGTACGGTGACCAGGAATCCGTGAAGGTAGAGTCCTCCATAACCTACCAGGACGGTAAGAAGGGTGTGGTGAGAACCGAGATTCAGGTGATCCGGATGCAGGAAGAATGACAAGCTGCTTCAGCTTAAGGAAGTTGGGATATGTCTGATTTAGCCGGCTACTTGGTGATAGGCCTGATGACTGGGGCCGTCTATTCCCTCATCGCCCTGGGTATTGTCTTGGTCTATCAGTCCACCGGGGTATTCAATATCTCCCTGCCCTGGCTCGTCCCCTTCGGGGCGTACCTTGCCTATGCCGCTCTTGTCCAGTATGGAATGCCGTTCTGGCTGGGGATTCCCCTGGTACTGATAGCCGCCGCCCTAAGTGGCTATTTGATCCAGAGGCTGACCATCCAGCCTCTCCTGGGCCAGTCCCTGCTTTCCACCGCCCTGATGACCCTGGGGCTGGCGGTGATTCTGCAGGGGATAATGGTGCTTGTGTGGGGCTTTGACGGCGATGTGTTGCCGCGGTTCTTCGCGGTGGGGGGACTGAGATTTGGTGAGTTCTCCCTGTCCTATGACCACCTCCTGGCCCTCTTTTTGTCCCTGGCGCTGGTGCTTGGCATGTTCCTGTTCCAGAAATACAGCCGGGCTGGCCTGGCCATG
>JASLXN010000002.1:18044-30183 GCA_030740315.1 Dehalococcoidia bacterium
AGCAGAAAGCCATATCATAGCCGCAAGCTTGGGCGTAAAGGTCTCAGGGGTAGCCGCCCTGTCCTGGATACTTGCCGCTTCGGTGGCCGCCGTCGGGGGTGTGCTGCTGGGCAATATCTCGGCCATAGACACCAGTATGCTTGATATCGGCGTCAGGGCGTTTGCTGTAGTCCTGCTGGGCGGGCTGGAGTCCCTGAGTGGAGCCATACTAGCCGGTCTCCTCATCGGGGTGGTGGAAACCGTGGCCGCTGCGTATCTTGACCCCTATGTGGGTGGGGGGATTAGAGATGTGGCCGCCTTTGCCATACTGCTCATAGCACTGCTAGTCCGCCCCTACGGCTTTTTCGGCTGGAAGAGGATAGAAAGGATTTAGCCATGCGGCCCTCTGGCATATTCAACACTTCATACAATCAGGATATCGCCATAATACGCACCAATCTCCAATGGGTGCTGTTTATCGCCCTCATCATAGGGATATTTGCGCTGCCCCTGGTTTACCAGGGCTATTGGATAGGTTTTCTTGTCTTCGTCGGCATTTCAGCCATCACCGCCCTGGGCCTGATGCTGCTCTCAGGCTTTTGCGGACAGATATCCTTGGGCCACTCAGCCTTTATGGGCGTCGGCGGGTTTACCGCCGCCCTGCTCGTTTTCAAGCTGGGTGTCTCTTTCTGGCTGGCCCTTCCAGCGGCGGGAATCATGGCCGGCATTACGGGACTGGTCTTTGGGGCACCATCACTGAGGCTCAAGGGTTTTTACCTCGCCCTGGCCACCCTGGCGGCCCAGTTCATCCTGGGGTGGCTCCTGTACCGCTTCTTTGGTGGGGCCAGCGGCGTGAGGGTGGCCCCTCCCAGCATCGGCGGGCTGGTCTTGGACTCTGACGCAAAGTTCTACTACCTGGTTATGGTCATGTTAGTGCTGCTCACCTTTTTCGCCAAGAGCATAGTCCGGGGCAGGACGGGGCGGGCCTTCGTGGCCGTCAGGGACAATGATATCGCTGCCGAGACCATGGGGATAAATGTATTCGGGTATAAGCTCATGGCCTTTTTCATCGGCTGCTTCTACGCCGGAATCGCCGGTGCCCTGTATGTGTTCTGGCTTGGAGTGGCCCAGTCAGCGCACTACACCCTTATGCATTCCATCTGGTTCCTGTCAATGGTAGTAGTGGGAGGAATGGGGACCATTACCGGTGCTCTTTTCGGGACCCTCTTTATACGGGTGGTGGAGGAGGCTGGCCGAAGGCTGGCGCCGATGGTGGGGTCTTCCATCCCTGCCTTGGCCTTTGGCGTTGGGGCCTCGCTACCTGATATATTCATCGGTTTGGCTATTGTGATATTTCTTATCTTGGAACCACGGGGGCTGGCCCACCGCTGGGAGATGTTCAAGGTCTCTTACCGGCTCCACCCCTTCAGCTATTGACGGATGGGTATATGTACGACACATTTAGGAAAGCTTAATTAACAATACAGGAAGAAAGGGGGCAAGATGAGGAAAAAGAATTGGTTGGTTATGGTGTTGGGTGCCCTGCTGCTGATTGCGTCGCCGCTGCTGGCCGCATGCGGCGGTGAAGAGGCAACAGCACCACAGCCAGTTGCTCCGGTGGAGAAGAAGGTGAAGGTGGGGCTGGGGCTATCCGTAACCGGGGCTCTGGCCAGCACCACCCGGCCCATCTCCTACGGGCTATGGGACTATCTCAAGTATGTCAACGATGTGCAGGGTGGGCTGACATATACCTCACCAGCGGGGACGCAGGAGACCGTCACCCTGGACATCAAGTGGGAGGACATGGCTTATGACCCGGCCCGGGCCGTGGACACCTACAGGAGGCTGGAAGCATGGGGCGCTCAGGTGATGCACCTCACCGCCGGCTCCATGGTGCTCACCGTCCTAGACTCCATCACCAGGGACCAGGTGCCCGTGGTGTATTACGGGCCTATACAGCCCAACTCGGCGGCGGCAAGGCCGGCGTATACCATCGGCCAGTTCCCGGGCTACTCGGATGAGGATGCGGTCTTTCTGGACTGGGTAAAAGCCAACTGGTCGGAAAGCAGGCCGCCACGGGTGGGCTTTATTAACCTGGAGACGGCTATGGCCCGGGTGGAGTTGCCGGGACAGGTCCCTGCATATGCCGAGAGCATAGGCGTGGAGCATGTGGGCCAGGAATGGGTCCCTTATGCCCTCACCGATGCCAGCGTAGAGCTCAAGAGGCTTGCCGACAAGGATCCTGATTTTATTTTCTTTGCCCATGTGCCGTCCGGCGCTTCGGTAATCCTCAATGACGCAGTTAGGTTGGGTATCCGGGACAAGATAAAATTCGGACAGATTTTCTGGGGCTACTCGGAGGCGACGATAGCAACGGCTGGCGAGGCCTCGGAGGGGCTATACGGTATGGTCCCTGCAGCCCTAACTACCGAAGATCTGCCGGGAGTGAATTTGGCCAGGGAAACCATGCTGACATACCGCCCGGGCGATTTATTCAACTCGGTTTATTTACAGGGATTCACCCTGGGCCGCTTTATGGTTGAGGGAATAAAGAAAGCCCTGGAGACAGTGGGCCATGAAAACCTGACGCGGGACGCCATTAACGAGGCGATGTTTACCACCACAAACCTTGATATGGGCGGGGTAGTCCCACCCGTAACCATTGACCGTGAGTTCGGCATCCTCGCCAACAACTACCGGGTTGCCGTCGTCAAAGACGGGAAATTCGAAGTTGTCTCGGACTGGATGCCAAGCAACAACCTGCTCAAAGGATGGGTGCCGGATTAACGGGAAGCGGCTATGAGTGTAGGGGCTGCCTCTTAACTGGGACTAGCCCCTACTACTATTGGGATGACAGCACAGTATAGGAGGTGCTCATAGCGTGCTCAGGCTTAGCAACATAGAGGTTAAGTATAGCGATGTCATCCTGGTGCTCCGAGGCGTAGCCCTAGAGGTGCCGGATGGCCAAATAGTATGCCTGTTGGGGGCCAATGGGGCTGGCAAGACTACCACCTTGAAAGCCGTTTCCGGCCTGCTCCACACCGAGTTGGGGGAGGTCACCGATGGCTACATTGAGTTTGACGGCAAGCGTATTGACCGCCTTGGCCCCGAGCAGGTAACCCGACTGGGCATTGTACAGGTGATGGAGGGAAGGCGCACCCTAGAGCACCTCACCGTGGAGGAAAACCTCAGGGCGGGGGCACTTATCCATAAGAGCGGCAGCGGCGAGAAACGGGACATAGATATGGTCTATGACTATTTCCCCCGCCTCAAGGACTACCGCAACTCCACCGCCGGCTATCTCTCCGGTGGTGAGCAGCAGATGGTGGTCATCGGCCGCGCCATGATGGCCCATCCCAAGCTGATGTTGCTGGATGAGCCCTCCCTGGGCCTCAGCCCTATCCTGGTGCGTGAGATATTTGAAATCGTCCAGCGCATCAACCAGGAAGAGAAGACCGCCTTGCTGCTGGTGGAGCAGAACGCCCGGGCCGCCCTGTCCATCGGCACTTACGGCTATGTTATGGAGAACGGACGGGTGGTGCTGGACGGCTCCGCCGCCAGCCTGCGGGACAACGAGGATGTAAAGGAGTTCTACCTAGGGTTATCCGAAGTAGGCCAGCAGAAGAGCTACAAGGATGTGAAGCACTATAAACGCCGCAAGCGGTGGCTGGGGTAGACGAGACCGGGCTTATGCCACTGGGGAAGACGGAAACGCTGTCCTTGCCGGAACGGCAGCAGCATATGGATTGGGCGGTAAAGGGAGCGGTGGAGCATGCTTACCACCACGCCCCGGCGGTAAAGGAGAGGATGGACCGGGCCGGGCTCTCTCCATCGGATATCCAAACGGCCCGCGACCTAGAGAAACTCCCCGTTATCACCAAGGATGAGTTGGTTTCTCTTCAAAAGTCCAATCCCCCTTTCGGCGGCTTCGTAACAGTACCAGTGAACAAGCTGCGTAAAATATGCACCTCTCCCGGCCCCCTCTTTGAGCCGGAGGCTGGTGACCCGCTGGAGCGTGCCGCAGTGGTGGTAAAGGGGCTGGTGGCAGCCGGTTTTACCCCAGGGGATATCGTCCTCAATACCTTCTCCTACCACCTGGTGCCCCCCGCCCACTGGATTGACGAGGCCGTGAAGGTTCTGGGCGGGGTGGTGGTGCCCGGTGGCACCGGCAACACTGAGCTACAAGTGGAGATTGCGAAGGAGCTGGGGGTAAATGCCTTCGTGGGCACACCCAGCTTCCTCTATACACTGCTCCAGAAGGCCGAGGACCAAGGCTATGATGTCCGAAGGGACTTCCGCCTGCGCTGGGCTTTCCTGGGGGCAGAAATGTACCCACCATCACTGCGCCGCATCCTAGAGGACAAATACGGCGTGGATACCCTAGAGAACTACGGTACGGCAGACCTGGGGGTGCTGTCCTATCAGTGCACCAAGAAAGCAGGGCTGCACATTGGCGAGGAGAACCTGGTAGAGATAGTGGACCCAGCCATGGGCCGCCAGCTTGGGCCGGGGGAAATGGGAGAGGTGGTGGTAACAACCTTCTCCCCCACCTACTGCCTCATCCGCTTCGGCACCGGTGATCTCTCCATGATAACCGATGAACCCTGTGCTTGTGGCCGCACCTCCCCCCGCCTAGTGCGCATAGCCGGTCGGGTGGGTGACGCTGTAAAAGTGCGCGGTATGTTCCTCCACCCCAAGGAGGTGGCTGATGCACTGGCACCCTTCCCCCAGGTGGCCGCCTTCCAGGCGGTGGTGGGTAGGCAGGGCCAGCGGGATAGCCTGACCCTGCGTCTGGAGCTCAAAGAGAATATATCCGAGGAGGAGTTCTCCGGCAAGGTGTCGAAAAACATCCAGGATCGCTGCCGGGTAAGGGCAGACATGGTGGAGTTTGTGCCCCCCGGTACCATCTCCGAGGCTGACAAAAAGGTAAAGGACATCCGCACCTGGGAGTAACTCCCATCCCCGCCAACCTCGGAATCAGGCCGGTCAAGGCCTTCACCCCCAATAACCCCTGGCAGACAGGCTACAAATATATGGTGCTGTACCTGTCAATCCACGGGTTGGTTGGGGGCCGTTAGCCGGAGCAAAGGCCGACAACCAGAAAGTCCACCGCCAGCCCACCGTCCCAGCGCCCCGTTTTAATGGCGAGGTCTGTTTCCAACAGGCGTTCCAGGGCTGTCTTGAGCCGGCTGAAAGGATATTGCCTGGCCTGGGAAACGGTCTGTTTCAAGGCATACGGGTGGTTAATGTTCAGACGCTGGCCTACCTCTTCGGGTTTCAGCCCCTGCCCCAGAAGGTCTTGGGCCATGACAAGAGTGCGGAACTGGCGAGCCATAAACCCAAGTATATGAACAGGCTGCATGCCGCCATCTAGGAGCTTGTGCAGGCCCTGCCCTGCACCGGCGGCCCGGCCCTGTAGGAGGGACTCGGTAAGCCGGAATAGATTCGCCTCCCGCATCTGGCTTACCAGATGGTGCACCATCTGTTCGTCTATTAGTTGGCCCCCGCTATAGAGGACCAGCTTCTCCACCTCGTTGGCCAGGCTCCACAGATTATCGCCCGCGGCATCGGCCAACAGCCGCACCGCGCCTGGCGCTATTTGGCCGCCGGACTGCTGCACCCGCTTCTGAATCCACACCTGGAGCTCCGCCCACCGCGGCAAGGGGAACTCCCGCACTTCGGCCCTTCCCCGCAGCTTCTTGAACAAAGGACTGTCCCGTTTCGGGCTATCCTCAGTGAGCACCAGCAAGGTAGACTCCGGCACCACCTCCAGGGCCTCTATGAAGGCCTTCACCTCATTCCCTCCGGATGGCTGCTCCCCGTCCCCACGGGAAGCAAAACGGCCGAGCAGCCCTGCTGCTATGACTAGCCGGCGGGATATGAAGAAAGGGCTGGCACTACAAGCATCGGCCAGTTCCCTGGCCGAGAAGCGGCCCTCCAACCAGGTGGTGTTGGCCTCTGCCAGAGAAGGCTCCCCCAGTTCCTGCCTGAGCGAGTGGAGGTGCTCCGTCAGAGAGAAGTCATCTACGCCCCACAGAACCAGTATCATAGCCCTATTTTACCATCGCCCCTGGCCGCTATGTTAATATTGCCGTGTGGAGTTGGCAATCATTGGCCTGCCCGGTAGTGGCCGCAGTGCGTTGTTTGAGGCCGTAACCGCCGGCCGCGGCGAGGCGATGCCGTCACCGGTGCGCATAGGGGTAGCCCATGTTCAGGATACACGCCTGAAAGCGCTGGCAGCACTTTTCAACCCCAGGAAAACGGTCCCCGCGGAGGTCCGGTACGCCAATGTTTCCCCCCCACCCCCGGACTGGCGCGGTGACATACTCTCACGCCTGGGTAATGTGGATGCTTTCCTGCTGGTGGTGAGGGCCTTTGCCGACGATAGGGTGCCTCACCCAGAAGGGAGCGTGGATCCTCACCGAGACATGGCCGCCATGGAGTTGGAGCTGGTCTTCGCCGACCTAGCCCTCCTAGAGCGGCGCCTGGAGCGAATTCGGGAGCAGGGGCACAAGGGTAAGCCACAGGAGCGGGAAGCTATGGCCCAGGAGCAGCTTTTGCTGTCACGGCTTAAGGCCGGGTTGGAGCAGAAGGTGCCGTTACGTGAGCAGGCCATAAACGCAGAGGAGTCCCGCCTTTTGGAGGGTTTCCCACTTCTTAGTACCAGGCCGCTGTTGGTGGTGGTCAACATCGGGGAGGAGGACCTAACGCAGGCCGCCACGGTAGAGGCCACCTGGCGGCAACGCTACCGGCGGCCCGGCCACCAGTTTATTGTCCTTAGTGCCCGGCTGGAAATGGAGCTGTGCCAGCTTCCCGCAGAAGAGGCGGCCCCGTTCCGTGAGGCCATGGGCGCACCGGAGCCGGCGGTGGTGCGCCTTGTTTCCCTTGTCTACAGCTTGCTCGGACTGGCCACCTTCTTCACCACGGCATCTTCGGAGCTACGGGCATGGCCGGTGCCCAAAGACACACCCGCCCAGCGGGCGGCGGGCAAAATACACTCCGATATGGAGCGGGGCTTTATCCGAGCCGAGGTGGTGTCCCTGGAGAACCTGGCGAAGGCGGGGAGCCTAGCCGAGGCCCGCCGCCACGGCCAGATGCGGCTGGAGGGCAAGACCTACCCGGTGCAGGACGGTGATATAATCACCTTCCTGTTCAACATTTAGCTGTTCAGAGCGCTTTTTCCGGCGGTGGGCCTACTTCCAGCCAAGCCCCCTCCTTAACCATACTTTCCCTTTTGCCTCTGAGCCACATTAAGTTACGGTACATGCGGGAAATGAGTTGCAGGCAGACCAGTAACGCTCCAACGGGCACCAACCAGTAGGCCCAGCCGTAGCGGAGCACCGTTATGCCAAAGACCGGTGTGGAGTTGTGGGGCGCTGCCGCCACGGACATCCTCCAGCCGAAGTAGGTTAATAGAGCGAAGAAGAAGGCCAGAGCCACGGCTGAGGTCGCCAGGTCCAACCAGGTCTGCGTCTGGCGAGGGACACGGACCAGTATCAGGTCCGCCCGCACATGATTATCGTGGAGCAGGACATAGGCCGCTCCCAGCATGCCGTTGACCACTACCAGAGATGCCCCCGTCTCATGCGCCCACGTGGTTGGTCTGTTGAAAACATAGCGCATTATCACTTCATAAGTGGTAGTCAGGCTCATTACGAAAAGGGCCAGGGCGGCTATCACACCCCCACACCTACACAGTTGGTCTATCCAAAAGAAAAACCTGCTCATTAAACTCCGGCAAAGCAAACCGACCCGGTTTAGGAACCGTGCGTGTATAGCCGGCCTAGTTACTTGTACGGGTCTATCAATGCATGGTGCTGGGAAGCCACAGGGCAATCTCAGGCCATATCTGCAGCAGTACCATGCTTATCAGAAGAATAGCGACAAAGGGAACAACTCCCTTGAAAATATCCTCTACCCTTACCCCAAACGGATCTACCACTCCCTTGAGGACGTATACATTCAGGCCCACCGGAGGTGTGAGCAGGGCTACTTCCATATTGAGCACCAGCATTATGCCATACCAGATAAGGAGCAGAACCATACACTTGGGGTGGCAGCAAGTTTATCCATCCCTTGGGAGATTTGGGGGGCTTTCCTCCCCAAATGCAATGTTCTAGGGCGGGCGGGTGGGAGAGATTATGCTTGCTAAATGGCCCCTGTTGTTCCGAACCGCTCAACCACAGCTGCCTCCACCCTCAAGCAGGGGGCAAGGCCTCCAACAGGGGCCTCAGAATGCCCACCACGCGGTCAACTTCCTCGGTAGTGATAATCAGAGGCGGTGTCAGCCCCAGCCTCTCCCCGAACATACGGAACATGAGCCCGCGCTCCCGCGCCTGTGCCACCAGACGGTCTCCCACCTTGAGTGCAGGGTCAAATGGGGTCTTGGTGGCTTTATCGGCCACCACCTCAAAGCCTAGGGTAAGACCCAGGCCATCCACCGCTGCCACATGGGGCAACTCCTCCAGCTCCTGCATCCGTTCCAGCAGGTACTGCCCCACGCGGGCAGCGTTATCGGCCAAGCGCTCCTCCATCAGGATTTCCATGTTTTTGACTGCCACTGCACAGCATGCGGGATGGCCGCTGTAGGTGTAGAGGTGGAAGAGGGGTGTGCCCGGGGTTTTCAGGCCCTCGTACATCCCCTCGGCCATCCCCACTGCCCCGAAGGGAAGGTAGGCGCTGGTGATGCCTTTGGCCATGCTCATCATATCCGGCTGAATACCCCAGTGCTGTACGGCGAACATCTTGCCTGTGCGCCCGAAGCCGGACACTACCTCATCGGTGATGAGGAGCACATTGCGGCGTGTGCAGATGTCCCGCACCATGGGCCAGTACTCGGCAGGGGGAGGCACCATGCCCCCAGCACCCAGCATCGGCTCGGCTATGAAGGCGGCTACAGTGTCCTCGCCCTCATTGACGATGACCTCCTCAAGGAAGCGGGCGCAGTGAAGCTCACACTGGGGATAGCTCTTCCCGAAGGCGCAGCGGTAGCAGTAGTAGTTGGGGATGTGGACAAAGCCAGGCACCAGAGGCTCGTAGTTCTTGCCCATGCGGTTCAGGCCGGTGGCTGAGGTAGCGCCGTAGACAGCGCCATGATAGGAGTTGAACAGGGAGACTATCTTGTATTTGCCGGTGCCCTTGTTGCGCCAGTAGAGGCGGGCCAGTTTCAGACAGGTCTCCACAGCCTCGGAGCCACCGGAGCAGAAGAAAAAGTGCTCTATCCCGTAGGGTGCTATCTGGGCCAACCTCTCCGCACACTCAACAACGGCGGTGTGGGTGTTGCCACGGAAGGTGGGGGTATAGGACAGCTTTAGCATCTGGTCCCGTGCGGCATCCGCCAGTTCGGCCCTGCCGTGGCCGACATTGACACACATGGCCCCGGATATGCCGTCTATGTATTCTTTGCCTTCGGTGTCACGCAGCATGATGCCGCTGCCTTCGGCAAAGACGATACCGGTGGTTTGCCCTACATCGGTTATGGGATGCACAAAGTGGGCCACATCCGCCCGCAGGTAGTCCTCGGTGCTCCGAGTATACGCCATAGTGTCCTCCCCCTACGTATGTGGTGGTATGGCTCCCAGTGTATCCCGCCCCACCCCGGCAGTCAATACGGCACATCTCTTTCCCGCACCCTGGTTACGGCCATCTATTTTTCACTCTCATCCGCCCGAGTAGAGTGCCAAGCCTACAGAGGCACCCAATAGTTGCGGCTGCCTGCCAGTAAGTAAGTAGGGCTTCCGCGCCGGACGGCTAACGGGGAGTTCCGATACAACATCGGGGTTCCCCGGCCTGCGTATAATTCTCTGCCGACAGGCGAGGGCCATACTATCGGCCATAGTATAGAGGATGCGCCATACTGTCCGTCTTGCGGACTCCGATACTTTGCCGGAGGGCCTGTCTAAGGGTGCGTGGCGCGCATGCTTCGACAGGCTCAAGGTGGCGATGAAAAGGGGTAACTACCGCCGTGCCGGTTCCCGGGGTGGGTCGGAGTCAGGCCGCCCTTTTGCCCGCCTTGCCGGGGGTGAGGTTGAACACCTCGTCCACGCTGATGATGCCCACCGCCCGTATATCTAAATTCAGGGCCTTCTTCATCTGTCTAGCGAAGCCTTCAAACACCGGCCCTGAAGTCTGAAAGCCCTGGAAGGTCCCCTTAACCCTCCACCCAGGGAAGGGTGGGGCATTTTTGAAGGCGATAACCGAGGTCTTTTTGGTGGACTCCAAGTTCTCCCTAGTCTGGCTGCCGAAGATATCGGCAAAGGCCAGGGTCTGCGGATCCACAGCGGCCAGACTGCTCTTGGGACCCAAGTTTAGCTCCCCGGCGGCGTCCGCCGTGGCTATGGCCTTGGATGCGTTCATGTCATTGAAAAGCTCCATGGCCTTTTCAGTCAGCGTTGCCATTATCACACCTCCTTCAGAGTGGGATTCAAGCTATTTGCCGCAGCAAAGGGCGCCGGGCTAAAGCAACTCACTTCTTGTGCCTGCTCTGGTAGTCGTCCAGTGCCAAGTGGATAGCGTCTGCCGCCAAGTTGGAGCAGTGCATTTTGGCGGGGGGCAATCCGCCCAAGGCCTCGGCCACCGCTTTGTTGGAAAGCTCCCGAGCCTCGTCCAGGGTCTTGCCAATCACCATCTCGGTGGAAATGGAACTGGTGGCAATGGCAGCACCGCAGCCCATGGTCTGGAACTTTATGTCCTCTATGCGGTCCTCCTTCACCTTAATCATCATCTGCATCACATCGCCGCATACGGGATTGCCCACGTTGCCTACGCCATCGGCGTCCTCAATCTTTCCGACATTGCGAGGATTACGAAAATGATCCATTACCAGGTCGCTATACATTGCTTCCTCCAGTCTGTTGGTGGACAAGAGGAGACATGGCACGGAGGCGGTTGACTATGCCGGGCAGCACACCCAGCACATGGTCCACCTCCGCCTCGTCATTGTCCCAGCCTAGGGTGAGCCGCAGGCTGCCGTGAGCCTGCTCTGCGGGGATGCCCATGGCCAGCAGCACATGGGAAGGCTCCAGTGAGGCTGAGGTGCAAGCGCTGCCGGAGGAGGCGGCCACCCCTTCAAAGTCCAGGCTGAGCAGGATGGACTCCCCCTCTATGTCGTCAAAGTAGAAGCTGGCGCTGTTGGGGAGACGTTCAGTGGGGTGGCCCGTCAGGTGCACCCCCTCCCCTATGGACAGCACACCCTGTATGAGCTTGTCCCGCAGAGGAACGCAGTGCTTTACATACGCCTCCCGCTTCTCATCGGCCAGCCTGAGTGCCGCCGCACAGCCGACGATGCCGGGCACATTCTCGGTGCCAGCCCTCCGGTTGCGCTCCTGCCCACCCCCGCTCTGTGGTGGCAGGAAGGTTGATCCACGCCTTACGTAAAGCACCCCGGTACCCTTAGGGCCGTAGTATTTGTGCGCCGATAGGCTCAAAAAGTCCACCCCCAGCTTGTTAACCTTGATATCCAGAGCACCTGCAGCCTGCACGGCATCGGTGTGGAAGAGCACCTTGCGGGGCTTGCCTTTGGACATTTCCTTCAGCAATACTCCTATCTCTGCAATGGGCTGCACGGTGCCCATCTCGTTGTTGGCCATCATTATGGTTACCAGTACGGTCTTATCGGTGATAGCCTTATGCACATCCTCCACCCTTACCATGCCGTTGCTGTCCACCGGAACCACGGTTAGCTTAAAGCCCAGCTTCTCTAACTGGTGACAGGTATCTATAACGGCGTGGTGCTCCACCGCGGAGGTTATTATGTGGTCGCCGTGCTTGCGCAGCGGCCAGACCACACCCCTTATAGCTGCGTTGTCCGATTCGGTGCCGCCGCTGGTGAACACGATATCCCGCGGCGAGGCCCCCAGCACATCGGCCACCCTCTGGCGGGCCTCCTCCACCGCCCCCCTGGTCTCCTGGGCAAGAGAGTAGACGCTTGACGGATTGCCGTAGTGCTCGGTGAAGTAGGGCAGCATCTCTTCCAACACCTGGGGGTTTACCGGGGTGGTGGCGGCGTGGTCCAAATATACCAGGTTGTTCATCCCATCCTCCGGCATAAGCAGCTTATTAACAAATTATGGGGTGAAACAGCCCGACTTGTAAAGGCAGTAGGTCACAAGTGCTTATGGGCCCTTCTCGGCCCGCCCGCGCATTGCCCGGTGTAGGGGCA
>JASLXN010000300.1 GCA_030740315.1 Dehalococcoidia bacterium
AAGAACCCTTCCAGCTTTCTGCTCCTGACAGGATGCTGTAACTTCCTCACTGCCTTTGCTTCTATTTGCCTTACTCTCTCTCTGGTTACCATAAATTTTTTACCAACTTCTTCAAGCGTATATGTATAACCATCTCCTATACCATAACGAAGCTTAATAATCTCGCGCTCACGATATGTAAGCGTATCCAGTACGCTTTCTATCTTTTCCTTAAGCATTTCTTGTGCAGCAGCGGAAACAGGAGATTCCGCCTTGTCATCTTCTATGAAATCTCCAAAGGCGCTATCAGCGCTTTCTCCCACAGTTCTATCAAGAGAAATTTGATGTCTTGAAATCTTCAATACCCTCCTGGCTTCAGACACAGGTATCTTTACTTCCTTTGCAATCTCTTCGATACCGGGTTCTCTACCTTTCTCTTGTAATAATTTTTTTGATACATTCCTTATCTTGCTCATTGTCTCAATCATATGTACGGGGATTCTGATAGTTCTGGCCTGGTCGGCAATTGAGCGGGTTATGGCCTGTCTTATCCACCAGGTAGCATAAGTACTGAATTTGTAACCTCTTCTATATTCATACTTATCAACTGCCCTCATAAGCCCTGTGTTTCCTTCTTGTATAAGGTCAAGAAAGCTCAGGCCACGATTTCTGTATTTTTTTGCAATACTTACTACCAATCTGAGATTGGCGCTGGAAAGTTTACGCTTGGCAATTTCATGTTCTTTATAAACCTTTTCGATAGTTGCAACACGTTGTTCCAACCTTTCAGGAGTCTCATGCGCCATATCCTCAA
>JASLXN010000301.1 GCA_030740315.1 Dehalococcoidia bacterium
CCAGTAGAGCCATAGCATCGCTTTGCATGCCCTCAATAATATGGCTGTAGACATCCATTGTAAAGGCAACGCTACTGTGTCCCAGGGCCTCAGATATTACCTTCGGCTTGGCACCCCGCAGCAGCATTAGGCTTGCGAAAGTATGTCTCAGGTCGTGGAAGCGCACCCCCCCCAGGCCCGCTTCCCCGGCCATTCTGTGAAAGGCATGGCTCAGCACGCCGGGGTCCATAGGCTTCCCCTCCACACCGGCGAAAACGAGGTCGTCCGGTGTAAGCGACCTTTCCAACTCCAGGTAAAGCGATTCACGCTCTGCCCGGTATTCTCTCAGATATATTGCCAGCTTGGGCGTCATGCTCACCCGGCGGCGGCTGTGAGCGGTCTTAGGCTCCGTGAATAGGCATACTCCCCGGCGCTTGTATAGCACCTGGGAAACCGAAATTGACAGTAAGTCCAGGTCAAGGTCACGCCACCTGAGGCCCAGCAATTCAGCCTGTCTAAGCCCACTGCTAACGGCGGTATAGATTATGGGGTAGTAGTAGCTATCCTGTGCCGTTTCCAGCAGAGCCAAAACCTCACCGGGCGTTAGGGTGCGCATGGCCTTTTTCTTAGGGGAAGGCGGGTCCACCATTTCGGCGGGGTTGCGGCCCAGGTAGCCTTGCCTCACGGCGTATTTGAGGGCTTGGGACAATACCCGGTGGTGGTGGTGAACACTCCGGGCCGATAGGTTTTCTATCGCCTTGCCGTAATAGGTCTG
>JASLXN010000302.1 GCA_030740315.1 Dehalococcoidia bacterium
GACACAGGATGAAGTTGGCCCGGGACGGTATCGGCGTGATGCCGTTGAGGCGCTGGAGTCGCTTGAACAGGGCGTCTCGCTCCTCCACAAGGCTCCCGACCCGCGACAGCAACAGCTCCTTGTCGTCAAGAGAGGCCAGCAGCGCCACTTCCGCCGCGACCGTGATGTTGTAGGGAGGCTTGATCACGAGCAACCGCTCTGCAACCGCCGGGTCCATGATCCCGTAGCCGATTCGGAGACCCGCCAGGCCAGCCCACTTGCTAAAGGTGCGGAGCACCACCAGGTTGGAGTACTCCGGGACCAGGTGGGCCACTGTGCTGCCGGCGAACTCGTAGTAGGCCTCATCCACGACCACAAGCATACCCAGCTCCAGGAGTTGTCGCACGGTAGCTTCGTCAATCAGGTCGCCCGTGGGATTGTTGGGAGATGCTAGGAATAGCACCTTGGCGCCTTCTCGCGCTACCCGCCGGACAGCCTCAACGTCCACGTCGAAGGTCTCATCCCTCGGGAGGGACACGAGCTTCCCGCCCACCAGGTCCGTGAACGTGGCGTACATGCCAAAGGTAGGCACGCACTGTACGACCCTGTCGCCAGGCGCGACGAACAGGCGAAGCAGCAGGTCAATGAGTTCATCGCTACCTACTCCCGCGACTATGCGGTCAGGCGTGCTGCCCGTGTAGTCCGCCAGCGCCTGGCGCACGCTGCGTTGCAGTGGATCGGAGTAGATGTGATAGCTGCGAT
>JASLXN010000303.1 GCA_030740315.1 Dehalococcoidia bacterium
TGACCACCTCCGGCCGGTTGAGCACGACCGTGGCAATGGGCCCTTCTTTCGAGTAGAGGACTGTCTGGCCCTCCACGGCTACATTCTTATGCCAGTCATAGGTGGTTCAATCCCCCTTGTACTCCGGCTTCCGCTTCTCCAGGAAGGACTGGATACCCTCCGCCCGGTCGGTAGTGCTCTGGAGCAAAAAGCTCAGGTCGGCCTCCAGACGCAGGCCCTGCTCCAGGGTCATGTCCAGCCCTTTCAGCACGGCTTCCTTGAGGTATCTGGCAGCTATCGGGCCCTGGCCTGCGATGGTCGATGCCACGTCGAGAGACCGGCGCAGCACCCGGTCGGGCTCCACGACCTGGTTGACCAGGCCTATCTCCAGGGCCTCCCGGGCGTCCACCAGACGGGATGTGAGGACCATCTCCATGGCGCGGGTCCGGCCCACCAGCCTAGGCAGCCGCTGAGTGCCCCCGTCCCAGGGCATTGCTCCGTCCCCGACCTGGGTCAGTCCCATCCTGGCCTCGCTGGAGGCGACGCGTATGTCGCAAGCCAGGGCCAGCTCCAGGCCCTGGCCGACGGCATCGCCGTTGAGGGCGGCGATGACCGGCTTGTCCAGACCCGAAAGGTGGTTTGCGACCCGGAGAGAGCCCAGGGCTCGGAGCCCTGTGCCTTCGAAAGATGGGCCGTCGGCGCCGACACAGAAAAATTCTCCGGCGC
>JASLXN010000304.1 GCA_030740315.1 Dehalococcoidia bacterium
TCATGAATTGCTCCTGGACCACGATGAATTCCGGGACCTTGAGGCTCTCTACCGCCCGGTTGATGTTGAGGTACTGGTTGGGATAGTTGGTGTTCACTATGAACAGGAGCCTGTAGTCGTCGGGGTAGCCCCCGGCCTTTCCGGTGAGGAGGGCATTGGCTATCTTGGCCTGGGTAGCCACCCCTGTTCCCCGGTAGTAGTTCTTGCGGGCGGGGAGGACCCCCGGGGGGGTGGGCAGCGTTTCATCCAAGGGATTGGGCTTGCCCCCCAGCCCACGCCCCTTCTTCATAAAAGGGTAAGAGGCGCTTCCTGCCCAGGAGCGGGAGCCGGGGTCGCCCCCCTGCAGGCCGGTGTTTCCGGTCATGGCGGCCAGAGTTATGGCCGCCCGGTGGTACTGCTCGCCGCAGGCGGTGCGCCCGGGGGAGATACCGCAGATGAGAGCCGCCGGTTTGATGGCGGCATATTCCCGGGCCAGCTCGGCGATAGTCTGAGCGGGGACCCCGCAGATGGCCTCAGCCCACTCCGGGGTCTTGGGCACCCTATCCTCCTCCCCCAGGACATAGTCCTTGAACTGCTGAAAGCCTACCGTATAGGTATCTAAGAAGTGCTGGTCGTGGAGGTCCTCGGTGATCATGACGAAGGCCATGGCCATCATCATGGCGGCATCGGTGCCGGGGATGATGGATATCCACTGGTG
>JASLXN010000305.1 GCA_030740315.1 Dehalococcoidia bacterium
CCCACCAACGATCGGCGCTGTGCACATTACCGGGTCGAAGCAGTGCCCCTTCGCAATTCCCAAAGTGGTTGAAACAGAACAGCGGATGATAGCAGACGGACTCGAAATGGCCATTGTAGGCAGCACCTTCCTGCTGCCCGTGCACCGGGCTCTCCGAGCTGTCCAGGTCCAGGATCACTCGCTGGTGTGGTGTGTGGACCATCGCTCGCTCCACCCATTGACCGTTGAGACTCAACAGTCCCTCCAGGTTCTCCGCCCGGGTGAGCACCTCGGTCTCGAAGCGGCTCAGTGTGTTGGTGCTGGCCGCCTGCTTCTCGGATGCTCGCCGGCTGGTGATCACCCGCATGGCCGGGTCTTGGGCCAGCCGCTCGGCATCATTGGTGTCCTCATAGCCGGCAAGGCGGCTATACACTCCCTGGCGCAGCACAGCTACCAGGTCATGCTGAATGTTCCGACCCGTGCGCGGCTCAGATAGAACCTCTTCCGCGCTCTGGGTCAACCCGAGCGCCTCGTCCAACTCTCGACAGGCCAGCAGCCCGGCGTCAGACGTGATCTTGGCCCCCTGGAACTGCAGCCGCAGGCGACGGTCAAAATGGAGCTTCAAACCGTCCTGGCGCTTTTCACCCATTGGATGCTCTCCTACTCATGCCAAGAAACCCTTCATCCGACGTTCAAATCCTAATCAC
>JASLXN010000306.1 GCA_030740315.1 Dehalococcoidia bacterium
ACCTGTCTGCAAGACACCCGTGGTGGCCGGAACGTGCAACACGAACTTGTGTCGCTGTTGCGTCAGTCAGTGTACAGTCGTCTGGCGGGGTATGAAGACACCAATGATGCGGTGAGGCTGGCCATAGACCCGGCCATGCAGGCGGTGGTTGGTGGCCGGGCCATGGAGAAGCAGGCGGCCAGCACGAATACGCTGAGCCGGTTTGAGACCGAAGTCCTTGTCAGTGGTGAGAACCTGAGGTGCCTGGAGCAACTGAATTCCCGGTGGATAGCGAAGGCCATGGCGCAGACAGTCCGCCAGCGAGTGATCCTTGACATGGACAGTTCGGAGAGCCCGGTACATGGCGGGCAGGAAGGAACCGCCTACAACGGGCACTTCGAGACGGTGTGTTATCACCCGCTGTTCCTCTTCAACGAGTTTGGAGATTGCGAAGGAGCCATGCTGCGGGCCGGTAATGTCCATAGCGCTGAGCGTTGGCGAGAAGTCCTAGAGCCGGTTGTGGGACGATACAGGAAGAGAGGGGTGCGGCTGCTGTTCAGGGCTGATGCTGCCTTTGCCAGCCCGGAGGTATACGACTACCTGGAGCAACAGGAGATCGAATATGCCATCCGGCTTCCTGCCAACGAGGTACTTCAGAAACATGTCAGTCA
>JASLXN010000307.1 GCA_030740315.1 Dehalococcoidia bacterium
TCATCTCCAGCACCTGCTGGGCCCCGCCCACCATTTCGGCGCACTTGGCCGCGGCCGCCCGCTGGAGTATATTCTCCACCAGCACCCAACCCCCGCCCACTTCGCCCAGGACGTTAGCCTTGGGCACCCTCACCCTGTCGAAGGCCACCTCGCACAGCTTATCGCTGGCTATGGTCTTGAGGATGGTGGTGGAGATTCCCGGGGTCGCGGTATCCACCAGAAACAGGGTTATCCGGTCCCCGGTCCGGGCGGCGCAGACCATATAGTCGGCAACGTGGGCATCGGGCACGAAAAGTTTATTCCCGCTGATGACATAGTCATCCCCGTCGGCCCGCGCCTCGGTCTCGATGCCCTCCTGGGTATAGGAGGCGCTGGGCTCGGTCAGGGCCAGGGTCAGAATCTTCTCCCCGGCGGCTATCTGGGGGATGAGTTTCGCCTTCTGCTCCTCGCTCCCCGCCTCCAGGAGGGTGAGGCCGCCCAGGACCACCGTGGAGAAGTAGGGGCCGGGCAGGCAGGCCCTTCCCATCTCCTCCAGCAGCACCGCCAGGTCCAGGAAATCCATGCCCATGCCCCCGTATTTCTCCGGAAACACCAGTCCCAGCCAGCCTTGCCCTGCCATCTTCTGCCACAGCTCTGGGGAGTGG
>JASLXN010000308.1 GCA_030740315.1 Dehalococcoidia bacterium
CAGGCACAGGTAAAATGACCGTAGCATTGGAGACTAGACTGATCAAGAAAACTCCCAGATAACCGTAGCTTTCAAATTCCTCAATCTTCTCAGGATAACGTTGCGTAAGGATAAAGAGGCTAACAGTAGTTGCTATGACCAAGAGCAGCACTAAGAGAGGAATAATTTTCGTTTTAAGCCAGCTACCCCTCTTCCCCCAGACTGACTTATCATTACCAGTCATTTTTCCCATGTTAAGCGCTATTGTAGCACACTGAGAAGGAGAGGAGTTAAACTCTCTACGCCGTTGTAAGCTAGTTCTATCTCTGCTATACTCATACCTGTGCCCCCATCGTCTAGAGGCCTAGGACACCGGCCTTTCACGCCGGCAACAGCGATTCGAATTCGCTTGGGGGTACCAATTTTTATAGCTAATTCCAGCACTTAGGGTCCAAAATACCCAAATTTCTCTGGGGATTAACCCGACCTAACACTATTTCTTAATACAATCCAACTCACTTCCCACTGAACACTTACCCGATAACACCTGTATTGCCTCCGTTTTAAAGCTGTGGGAATAGTTCAAAATGACATTGACAACCATCTGATCGAAGATTAAACTCAATAAATATACAAACTAGCTTAAAAAGACA
>JASLXN010000309.1 GCA_030740315.1 Dehalococcoidia bacterium
TTATGACTAGGAGCAGCGCTAAGAGAGGAATCCCTTTCGTTTTAAGCCAGTTACCTTCCTTTTCCCAGACTGACTCATCACTACCAGTGGGTTTTTTCATGTTAAGAGCTATTGTAGCACACTAAGAAGGAGAGGGACTAAACTCTCTACGCCATTGTAAGCTAGCTCTATCTCTGCTATACTTATTTCCTGTGCCCCCATCGTCTAGAGGCCTAGGACACCGGCCTTTCAAGCCGGCAACAGCGATTCGAATTCGCTTGGGGGTACCAATTACGACCCCGCTGTGACCACATTGACAAGATGTTATTCTTGTGTATACTTTGGGGAGAGGTGCTAGAGTGGGAAAGTGCCCCAATTGTGGTCGGGCGACTGCAAGAACGAAGGACTGGGCCTGCCAATGGTGTGGTTATCCCCTTTTGTCCGGGTTTTACAAAAAAATACCTGAGACCTTTAGTCAGCTGAAAGGGGAATCCCCACATAAGCCGAAATCTTCTGCAGGAGAGGAAACTGAGGCATCTGTTCGCCCTAATCATGCCTCTCTACTGCAAACACAAATGGCAGAGCCTGAACCTGAGCCAATTCCAACGCCTGCGCAAGTGCCGG
>JASLXN010000030.1 GCA_030740315.1 Dehalococcoidia bacterium
AGGTCATCTAAGTGTAGAGACGAGGCCGAAACCCCCCTTACCGGAGGTTTTGCACCCGAAAAACGTATCTGCCGGGCGGAGCATTTTGGGGGTCCCCGTCTGCACATCTATCGATGCGGCAGATAATCGACTGTTGTTGCCCGCCTAGCAGCGTGGGTCACCATCTCTCTTGTTTGTGTCTCTTTTCCCCCGAGTATAAGCCCTATCTTTTTCCGTTGGAATACTACCCGGATACCTCTCCACACCTATCTAAGGCTAACGAGTGGTGACCCAAGTTGCTAGCATGCCCTCAGGATAGGGCTGGAGCAGCAAGTTATCGGCCAGGCGGACTCTGGGGGTCGGTCCGTTCTAGTCACCGAGGGCCGCTCTCGTTGCCTTTGGACACGGTTCATCGCTGGGACAAAGCAGCAACGTAATGTTCGATAGCGCAAACTGTGTTCATTCGTAGCAGGAGGTCAAGCCTACTTAGTCAGCATCCCCGCTAGGCTCTGGGATTGCCTCTCCATCTTCCAAACGGGTGAGTCCAAGGTTTTCGAAGAAAGTGTCTACCCTATCAGTAACTTGGGCTAAATCAAAGTCCCTGGGGTCAGTCTGGCTAGAGTCGAAAACTACTGTCGGTATTCCCGCGTCCCCAAGCGCATTCAAGATCTCCCCCACTCCTACCTGAGCCCCCTTGCAGCCAAGGTCGTTGATGGCAACTGCTCCAGCGCAATGCCAGTCCTGAGTTCTCTTCACCGCTTCCTGCGGCCTGAATTGCAGTGTCCAGGTTCTCTGGAAGTTGGTGTGGTCCACGTAAAGATCCACAAGAGTCCGCAGGGCACCCTCCCTGGTTCTCACCTCTATGCCCCGCTCCCAGTGCGGCTTGGCTGGCGTCCAAGTGCCGTCCTGCGCCATATCCCAGGCACCCCACTCCGTCACTCCGAACCCACCAATTACATATATCGCTCCATACTTCTCAGGGTGGTGCAGTATCTGAGGATAGAAGAAAGGCGGCAACCCTTCGCTGGTAAACCGAGCCCGCTCAAAGCCACGGGCTGATATGCCCTGCTTTGCTCGGTCCTTGACCTCATCCAAGACCATTTTGACGTAGTCTACAACCTCCTCCGTGTGCCTCATCGTCACCAGTGGAAGACGAAGGCTCCATAGATGCCTCCAATCTATTGGCGCAGGGACGTGCTGAACCTGCATACAGACCTCGGCCCACAGGGTCATGGACCTCCACTCGTTCTTCATGGCCTGGATGAGAAGTTCATCGTTATATTCCCTCCCTGTAACCTTCTCCATCCAGCTGATGGCCTCTTGCATCTGGTCTAGAAGATACTGGCGGGCCTGCTGGCTACCAGAGTGGGGAAAGTCTATTACAAAGTAAGGAACGCCCAGAATATCGCCGGCCAGCTGCCCTGTCTTTCCCATAAGCGGACAGGCGTCGACCTGAAAAATAAAGTCCGGTTTGCATTCCCCACCGAGGGGATTGTGGGTGCTCTGTCCGGCATACAGCTGGCCCAGATGACACCTCATGGCAGCGCAGATGTCCTTTTTGAACCCCCTCGCTTCCACTGATTCAAGGCACTTCACCAACTCATCGGGGTTGCGCATTAGAGTGGTGAAATAGGGACCAAAGGAGGGATTTGCATAGTTGCCGAGGCCGGCGAATATTGAAAGGAGGTACTGCACAATCCCCATGATGACGACGTCTCCCCTGTCCTTAGCCTCCCAGGTGTGACGGAAATGCTTCCGTCTCAGTTCCTTCATCTTCGCCCAGCATTCGAGGGGCTTGGTCGGTAGTCTATCCTCCGTTACCAATGTTACCCTCCTCTTCTTTCCGAGTCTTCCTTAAACTCCCGCGGGTTCATATCGCTCCTCAGAAAGCGGCTACTCCTCTACACCACCTCTGGATCCAGCATCTCCAGGAATGCCTCAATGCGGGTGCGGAACTGGGCAACGGGGTTAACCACGTCCAACTCCAGCCATAGGCTTTCGATACCCTCCCCTTTGAAAGCCTCCAAGATAAACGGAATGTCAAACTCATCGAAGTCGCAGAACTTCTGCTGGGCGATGATACCCCCCTTGACGTTCCAATCCCTTGTCAGCTTTAGTATGTGCTTAATGCGGTGTCCCTCTGGGTAGTCCTTGTGGGGACAGGGCGGCCTATCTATGTAGCGCTGAGCAATAGCCGCCAGCCGATCCTCTTCAGGTATCACCTCGATCCAAAAATACCTAGAGCCGGTGCAGTGGTCATCGATCACAATGTTAGCCCCCAGGGTCTCCACGGCTCTGATAAAACCAATATCGTCGTTCACACTGCCCAACATCATCAGCCTGGTGCCGGGCCTGACTCTGTGCTGTCCCTGGTGAAGCTCAGCGAGTGCCTCTTCAAGAAGGTGGGTATGCTCCTCTTTGTCCATCATCTGGCTTGAGACGACCATCTCCATAGTCTCGGCCCCAGACAGTAGCGGCGGGTCTTGCTTTCGCAGTTCGTAAACCTCCCGCATGAGGCGGCGATTCCTGTTATATATTTCGATAGCCCGGTCCAAGTCGCGGTCAGAAATCGAGCGCTCCACCCAATCCTCGACGGAGCGTTTGATGTCCCCGAACTCTGCGACAAGGTATTTCTTGGTATGGGGGCTGGATATGTAGTTTGGCACATAAGTGTCGCAAATGTAGTCGACGGGAACGTGCTTCCGCCAGCTATCGAAAGCTTGCCTAATATGCATGCAGGTCTGAGCCATGGCGATACCGTCGAGGTAGTCATACTTGCCTCTAAGGCCCTGCGCCAAGCAGTCGCGAGAGTGGGGGCAATAGGCCCCGTAGATATGCCGACTGGTGATATCCTCGGGCTCATGACTGCCCAAGATACGCACTGGGAGGACTCCCGCAGCATAGAATATCTCCTCTGGCACATAGGTGCAAAAGTAGCCCATGACCTTGCCCTCGTTCCTGGTCTTCCACTGCTGAGCATACGCGTGCCGGTCATTTATCATCTGTCCAAACTTCCCCCATGGCTCCAGCAAGTTTGCCATCCTAATGCACCCCATCTATGTTTCCAGTCGGAACCCAGTTACGTCGCCCAACCTTTCTCAACCAGGGCTCTCCGCGGAGATTTCTGTTCTATCCAGCCCAAGGCTCTCCAAGAAGGAATCCAAGCGGTCGGTGATCTGGGCCTCGTCGTAGTCTCGGCAGTCCGCTTGGCTAGCTTCGTAGGTGACATTGGGGATTCCTGCCTGACTTACCGCAAGTCTTCCCTCCATCAGGCCACACGAAGCGCCACGGCACCCCCGGTCCAGGTGAAATATCACCCCCCCAGCCTTCCAATCCTCAACCCGTTTTACGTACTGCGCGGGCTTGTCATAAGGATAACTACCGTTGGGCAGATACCGGATGTGTTCCTCCGCCATTACTCTTAGGGCGTCCTCTCTAGTCCGCAACTCCTCGATCCTTAGCTCGCCCAGGAGTTCATCCCACGTTGGCGCCGCCCTCCAGGTGCCATCCTCAAGCCGTCTCCAAACGGCGAAGCTGGCAAAGACCTCCATACCCGCCACCACTACTGCCCCGTACCGCACAGGATACCGGAAAATGTTCATGTTGTAGAACGGCGGCAGACCCTCGTGGGTGAGTCTGCATAGCTCGACCCCATGGGCCGAGATTCCCTGTTTCACCCGCTCCTCGGCTTCTGCCAGAAGATCCCGATAAAACTGCACCGTTTCGTTCTTGTGCCTCATGATAACGCTGGGAAGCCGCAAGGACCACAACTGGCGATAATCAAAGGGGGCTGGGATCGCCTTGTTGGCTTCGTAGACCTTGGCCAGGTACCAGCCGGCATCCCACTCGTTCTTGAGCGCCTGAAAAAGCTTCTGGTCGTCATACCTCCTACCCGTAATCTTCTCCATCCACTCTATGCCTTCCTGCATCATGGACACGAGATAGTCGCGGCTTTCCGGGGTGTCACTGTAAGGCATATCAATGATGAAGTGCGGGATATCCATGTGTTCTGCAAAGATTTGGGCCATCTTGCTAATGGCCGGACAGTTGGAAAACTGGAAGACCATGTCAGCTTTCATAGTCCCGCCCTTGGGATTCTTGGAGCTAAGGCCCTGGAGCATTTGTCCCAGATGGCAGCGCATGGCAGTGCAACAATTGGACCCGTACCCAGCTGCCTCGGCTGCCTCGTGGACCCGTATGCCCGCCTGATGGTCTCGCATCAAAGTGGTGAAGTAGGGGCCGAAGCTGGGATTAGCAAAGTCACCCATCCCGGCGAAGTAGGCTAAGAACTGTTCCACCAAACCCTGAATGACGACCTCGCTTCTGTCATGGGCATCCCAGGTGTTACGGAAGTGCATCCGCCTGAGTTCCTTCATTCGGGGCCAGACCTCGATAGGTTTGGTGGGGTACTTCCTGACTGTCAATCCATCTTCCTTACGCACTCTGCCCAGAAGGTACTCTATTGTAATCCAAGTTTCACACCAAATCCAGCTGCAGTATTTCCAAGAACGCCTCAAGGCGGGTGCGAAGCTGACCGACAGGAGTGGTCACGTCTACCTCAAGCAGGAGAGTGTCGATTCCGTTCTCTTTCAGTAGCGACATAATGGTAGGGGCATCATAGGCATGGGGATCACAGAACTTCTGCTGAATAAAAATGACACCCTGGACATTGTATTCCAGGGCTAACTCTAGAGTATAGGCCGGTCGGCGGCGTTTGGGGCTTGCCGGAGTGCCAAAGTCCCGCTGAGGGCAGGGGAGCCTATTGCAGTAGCGTTCGGCCAAGGCCTGTATGCGGTCCTCCTGAGACACCACCTTCTCCATGAAGTAGGTGCTGCCCATGCAGTTCTCATCGACGACCACCACAGCACCAGTGGACTCAATTAACTTCACCAACTCCAAGTTGTAGTTTGGACTGCCCAAAATCATGAGGCGCGGACCCTCAGCCATTACGTCCTCCCTCTCCGCCAGCTCCCGAAGGAGCTGCCGTAAAAGCTGGCTGTGTTCCGCCTTATCCATGACCATGCTGCTAAGCACAGCGTACAGGGCCTCAAAGCCCCACAGAGGGGGAACGGCAGCCTTGCGTAGCTCGTATAGCTCCCGGAGCAGGCTCCTGTTGGTGTTATACACTTCTATGGCCCGGTCCAGCGATTCGGTGGGCACCTGAACCCCCATCCCGTCCTGTAAGAGCCTGATGAATCCTCGTAACTCGCCGGCATAGCAATTGACAGTGTTCCGCCCCTGGAGTGCCGCTATGGGAAGGTACAGCTCATGGGCAAAGCTAACTGGAGTGTGTCTCTTCCAACTGAAATAGACCTGACGCATATGTTGACAGCAAAAAGTGCTCACTATGCCATCCAAGTATTTGTAACGGCCCATCAGCCCCTGGGCTAGGCAATCCCGGCTGTGGGGGCACCAAAAAGTAGGTATGTGGACATCGGTCTGGTCTTGGCTTTCCGCCCTACCTAACACCCGTACCGGCAAAATCCCCGCTGCATAGATGATTTCCTCGGGCACATAGGTACAAAAGTAGCCGAAAACCTTCCGGCCAGTCCTACCCTTCCAATCAGTGGCGTAGTCGTGGGATCGTTCCACGACCTCCTGCAGCGTTTCAAGAACTTTCAGAAGAACCTCTTATGAGCATTCGCGGCAGTGTCAAGCCGCCGGCGTACCTTCCGGTCAAACAACTGGGGGAAAACGCCCGCCAAACGCCCCTTGCCTTCTAATTCCGTCGTTGACTAGCACCAACTAACCCCATACTTACACATTGTCTGCGCTGTCTACGCTGTCTACGCTGTCTTGCGACAAAAGTACCTTAGGCCCATTGTACGGGCCGCATCACACTGAAGTCAATCGTACACGGGTGAGGTCGTATGGCAGCTCAGGTTAGGGCGGGGTGAGGTGAGGGTGTCCGCATAGGAACCAAACTAGTAGAGTAGGGGCAAAGTCCGCAATGGAACGAGCCCTGTGGCCCAGGTGAGATGCAAGGATAGTAGTCTGACTCCTTCCTCGGCCATTTCCTGTACCAGCGGGAGGTGGCTAACCCCCTTTCTTGCCGAAGCTAAACGAGGTCGTTGATTGGGACCGCTTTGGCCGGCAACCACTCAAGCACTACCAGGGCAAAGGGGAGATGGACCAGGCCCCTACAGTCCGGCCCTTATCACCGAGGTGTTGCTTTTGTGGCATTTGTATGGCAATTTAGACAGGCAGGAAAAGATGCTGCCCGCCTACTGTACCCCTTTGCGGGTGCAGGGGCACTTGGCGGTGTGCTTCCTATCTCTGGTCTTGGGGGTGACCCTGGCTAAGCTGCTCCAGCGAAAGGGATGCCAGGCAGCTACAAACAGGTGCTTAAGGACCTGCGCTGGGTGAAGTGGGTGCAACTGGGGCTAAACGGCACGACTTTGCTCCCGAGAATGTAACTTCAGGGGAGGGCCTACGATGCCTTCGAGGCGGCGGGCCTACGCCCGCCACCCAGGCTTTAGGAACTCACTCCCGCCCCCTAAAGGACCGTTGTATTGGTACGCCATGGACGCTAGCTATGGCTCAGTTTTGGGAGGTGTCAAAGTCGGGTTAAAGGGACTTAGGCATCCCCATCACCACTTTGGCAAATTCCTCTACCAGGCGTTCTATTACCTGGGCAGCTTCTGGTATGTCGCTGATCAGACCACAACTTAGCCCACAGAGAGCCGGATTGTTTTCCATATCCCCTTCTATCAGCCCCCGGTAGATTTGCCCTCCCCCGTGGAGAAAGTTCGCCATTTTCTCCTTGTCCATAGTCTGCATTAGCTCCAAGGCTGTCTCCACGAAGGGAGACTTCAACGCCCGAAGGCTAATCCCGGCGGCCGCCCGGCCGACGACGGCGGTATCGGTGTCCTTAGCCTTTACGATGGCTTCCTTCACCCTGGGATGGACGGGACACTCTTGGGTGGCCATGAATCTGGTCCCCATTACTACACCCTCGGCCCCCAGGGCGAAGCAAGCAGCTATACCACGGGCATCGGCAATACCGCCGCCGGCTATAACCGGGATTTTCACCGCATCTACCACCTGCGGAACCAAGGCCATGGTGGTGAGTCCCATGGAGCTGAGCATTCCCCCACCGTCCACGCCTGAGGCGATGACTGCATCTACCCCAGCGGCTTCAGCCACTAGAGCATGCCTCACACAGAAGGCGGTGTGGAGCACCTTCATCCCCGCTGCTTTAGACCTCTGGGTATAAGCCCGCGGGTCACCCACACTGGTATGGACTATAGGGACCCTTTCCTCGATAGCGATCCTGGCTATTTCGGGGTGCACTTTGGCATCCAGGGGTATGGACACCCCAAACGGCTTATTGGTCATCCGTCTTATCTTCCTGATTTGGTCCAAATAGCTTCGGGGCCAGTCCCTGCTCCTGGGTCGGGGTGGCACGGCGATGATCCCCAGTCCCCCCGCATTGGACACGGCAGCCGGTAGCTCAGGAGAAGAAACGTATGCCAGGGGCCCTTGGATAATGGGGTACCTTATCCCCAGCAACTCAGTCAGCCTGTTGCTCATCGTAACCTCCTTAAGGCTTTTCTCCTCTCCCTTAGCCTACGCATGCGGCAGGAACCCTCGCCCCAGGATCTCCCGGGAGATAATCAACTTCAGGATTTGCGGGGGAGCCTCAGCAATTTCATAGCCTAACACATCCCGAAGGCGTAGCTCAAGGGGAAGCTCCTCGCTATAGCCATAGTGACCGTGCAGGACAATGCAGCTATGAATAGCACTTAGAGCCGCCTGGATACACAACCATTTGGCCATGGCACCCTCTTTTGGGATGGGCTGTCCTTGGTCCTTAAGGAAGAAGGCCTTATAAGCCATTAACCTGGCTGCCTCTACCATAGTGAAGTTCTCGGCCAGTTCAAAAGAGACCCCCTCAAACTTGGCGATGGGTTGACCAAAGGCCTGCCGCTGCTTGACATACTCCACCGTTTCCTCCAGGGATTTCAGGGCTGCCCCCACACCCATCAAACCTAAGAGGGGCCGTAGAAAATCAAATTGTTGCATCATTATATTGAACCCCGCCCCTTCTTCACCTACCAGGTTGAGGGCAGGCACCCGCACGTCATCGAGGAACACGGAACCCCGCTGGGTGGCTCGGCCTCCCGGGCTCCTGTAAACTTGCCTGCTTATGCCAGACAAGTCCATCGGCACCACAATGCAGGATATGCCGCGCGAACCTGAAGGGCCTGTGCGAACAAACATGATGGAAAACTCCATGAAGCCAGTAAAGCTGGCGCTAGATTTCTCCCCATTGACCTCGTAGTAGTCACCCTTGAGTCTGGCTGTAGTGCGAAGTTGGGCTGCATCGGAGCCCGCCATGGGCTCAGTGCTGTCAACGCCCACCACTGCCCCATTGGCTATCTTCGGCAGCCACTGGCCTTTGAATTCCTCTCGGAGCAGGTGGGCAATTTCGCCGACAACCATAGGATTAAGGATTAACATAGCGACATTGGGATCGCCGCGACTTAACTCCTCCGCGGCGATGCCACACTGAGTAAACGAGGCCCCCTCCCCACCATAATCGGCGGGGAGGCGAAGCTTGGTAAAGCCCCTACTTGCCATATCACCAATTATTTCTCTTGGCAGAGCTTCACCGCGGTCCCAGCGACGGTAATCGGGTAAAAGCCTCTGCACGGCGAATTCCCGCACACTTCGTCGGAATATCTCGTCTTCTGGGGTGAAGGCGAAGTCCATTTCACGGCTCCTTTCTTAGCACTACGGCCTCAGATACTTACCACTGGTGGTAAATGACAGAGGTCGATGTCTCGGAACGGTAGTGGCTGCGGCCAGCGACCGCTTGATGACGATGATGCCGGTGGAACGGGGCCAGGCAGCCGGCATCGCAGGACGGCGGTCACCGTCCGGCGGGCGGAGTCCTCGTGGGCGATGGGGGTGCCAAAGAGAACCATGACGCCGGCGCCGAGAAAGTGGGTGATGGTGCCCTCGTAGTGGTGGACGGCGTTCATTATGCGGGCTAAGCAGCCCTGCACGAGGGAGTAGACCTGCTCTTGGTCCAGGCGCTTGGAGATAGGGGTGAAGCCGGCGGCGTCGGCGAAAAGGACGGTCACCGTACGGCGTTCGCCCTCAATACTGGGCCGGGCAGCGAGGATCTTGTCGGCCAAGTGGCGCAGCGTGTAGGAGAGGGCGTCAGGCACCGACACCGGCTTTGAGGGTTCAACTAGACGCTGGCCACAGGCATCACAGAACTCTGGACCATGCGGGTTGGAGTGGCCACAATCAGGACGCAGGAACTCGGCAGCCAGCGGAGCCTCGCACCTGCCGCATAACCTGGCATCCTCACGGTTCTCGCAGCCACACGACACACACAGCACTAAAGACCACCCCCCATCTCCGCGGTCCTAGAGCAAGACGATGGCAAGCAAACCGAGATTCTCCATCATGTCAACTCGCCATGAGGCAACTCTCGCCCCTCGTCGTTGCGTCAGGTTATAATTCGCCGACGAAACTGGGATTCCCTTATTGAAACTCCGGATGAAGGCATGCCCTAACCTCCTCGCCGCACCGCCAACACTGCATACCGATGGCCGAATGCCGAAATTATACTACTTGCCACCAGTATTGCCAAGGCTTAACCCAGAGTTCATCCAATCCACTCGGGAAAGCTGTTCCACACCGAGCCTCTGTCTGTTGTCCCCGCCACCGCGGGCTCCGGGAGCACAACCCTAGTGCGGCCATTGAGCAGTGTTGACGCAGATACGCCAGTCAGCGGGGGTCCTGGACACGGGGGACAGTAACCAGGGGGGGCTGATACTCGGGGAAGAAACGCTCCCACCCTACCCTGGGATTCTGCGGGCAGCGAACCCCAAAGTCGTTGTGTATGTGGTCGAGGCAGGTGTTGCAGAAGAGACATTTCACTATCTCCTTCTCCCTCCCCTCCCTGACCTTGTTTGGCCACTGGGGGTCGCAGAGAAGGCCCCGCGATAGGGAGACAATATCCGCCTTCCCCTCGGCGATGACACTCTCCCCCAAACGGGGCAGGTGGATATTGGGGCAGATTACGGGCACCGAGGAGACCTTCTTCACCTCCGCCGCCTCTGGGGCAATCACCCCCTCCTTGGGCGGAAAGGTCCAGTTCCACGCCGAGATGCACCCAGAGGAGACGTGGATGTAGTCCAGCCCCGCCCCTATTAGGGCAGGCACCATCTTTCTGGTATCTTCCAGGGAGTAGCCCCCTTCCATATGCTCGTCACCGCTGATGCGAAACCCCAGGATAAAGTCGTTGCCCACCGCCTCCCTGGTCTTGAGGATTAAGTTCAGGGGGAAGGTGAGCCTCCTCTCAAAGCTGCCGCCGTATTTATCCTGGCGCCTGTTGGTGGCGGGAGACAGGAACTGAGCCAGGAGATATCCATGGGCGCCGTGGAACTCAATGCCGTCGAATCCCGCCCTCTTTACCCTCCTGGCGGCGGCCACATAGAGCTCGCCCATCTCCTCCACCTCCTCTGTCGTCAGGGCCCGTGGCCTGGAACTCCTAGCCCCCTCAAACCTCTTGAGTCCCTTGGGGGCGCTTCCCAGAGGGATTTCGCCACCCACCTCCGAGGGGGCCACCACCTCTATGGAGTCCCGCCTCCTCGCCCACCTCCCAATACCTGGGCTCAACTGGACCACGGCGAGCGCCTTCAGGGCATGAAGGGTATCGGATAGCTGACGCCAGCTCAACATCTGGGAGTCGCTATGGATGCCCAGAAGCCGAGACATCCCCTGCCCGTAGTTGTTGATGGCCATGGTAAGTTCCACGATGACCAGCCCTACCCCTCCTTTGGCCAGAGCCACATAGGAACAAATAGTCTGGTCGTTGGGGGTGCCATCGGGATTGCAGTCCCCCCTGCCCGTGGGAGCGGCGGCGATTCGATTCTTGGCCTGAAAATTGCCTATCTTGACGGGGCTGAAAAGGCGAGAGAATCCTGGATGTGCACGAGACACATAGCCTCCTTTTGCGTGGCTATGCTATCACCCTTGCTGACTAGCTGTCAAGGTGTCAAACTCATGTTTCTGAGGTCGTTTAGCAACTCTGGTTGAGGTCGGGGGGCCAGCTATACCCAGATAGTGATGAAGCTGGTAGAATAGGGGCAAAGCTACCAGGAGGAGGTGCCCTGTGGCTAAGCAGAGATGTAAGGAAAGCAGCCTGGACTCCTTCT